>NZ_CP045687.1:2300000-2543529 GCF_009601705.1 Sulfolobus sp. E5-1-F
AAGGCTATATGGATTCTTAATCTCATCTGGGGTAACTATCACTGGCCCAAAGGCACAACAACCTGCATATATTTTAGATTGCGGTAAGTATAAGGGATTTTCAGCCTCTAAATCTCTAGCAGAAACGTCATCCATTATGGTGTACCCTAAAATTGTACCGTTGGAGTTAAGTACTACGGCCAATTCAGGTTCGGGTAGTGTCCACTCAGAATCGCTCCTTACTGCTATGGCCTCGCCATGTCCTACGCATCTATTTGGAGTAGCCTTAAAGAATATTTCTGGTCTAATAGCATCATACACTGTTTCATATATTGTCTTACCTAATATTTTGGCTACGTTCTCTTCGGAGTATCTCTCCCTAGCCATTTCGTACGATATTCCAGATCCCCAAACTTCAGGAGGCTCAATTGGTTTAGTTATTCTAATATCGTTAACTTGGAAGTTCTTTAGCAACGACTGATAATCTATTCCAGTAACCTTATCTCCCAATATCTCCTTATTTTCAGCATATCTCATTAGAGCCTTGATCGGATCCTCATCTAACCTTATTATTGTATTATTATCTAATATTGCGTAACTTATATAATACCCTCTTTTTACAACTCTAAATAATTTCATCATGATAAAAATGCATTTAGCATATAATAAAGTTGGTAGTAAACATGTTAGCATACCAAAATAAAAACCATTAAGGTGATATAGCTAATATGAAATCTTATCAAGAATTAGCTGACAAGTGGATTAAAGGGAGTGGGGAAGAATACCTTGATATTAATCCGGCTGACAAGGACCACGTACTAGCTAAAATTAGAACATACACAAAAGATGACGTCAAGGAGGCAATAAACAAAGCTGTAGCTAAATTTGACGAATGGTCGAAAACCCCAGCACCCAAGAGAGGTGCAATATTACTTAAGGCAGGAGAATTAATGGAACAAGAAGCTCAAGAATTCGCATTATTGATGACGTTAGAGGAGGGTAAGACCCTAAAGGATAGTATGTTCGAAGTAGTTAGGAGTTATAATTTGCTGAAATTTTATGGAGCGTTAGCATTTAAAATATCTGGAAAAACGCTTCCTTCAGCAGATCCTAATACTAGAATATTCACGGTAAAGGAACCCTTAGGTGTAGTTGCCTTAATTACTCCGTGGAATTTCCCATTATCAATACCAGTATGGAAATTAGCCCCAGCTCTAGCAGCAGGTAACACTGCAATAATAAAACCAGCGTCAAAAACGCCATTAATGGTAGCCAAATTGATAGACGTATTATCTAAAGCCGGATTACCTGAGGGTGTTGTAAATCTAGTAGTTGGTAAAGGAAGTGAGGTCGGAGATACTATAGTAAGTGATGAAAATATAGCCGCAGTCTCATTTACTGGATCGACTGAGGTAGGTAAGAGAATTTACAAACTTGTAGGAAACAAAAACAGAATGACAAGAATTCAACTAGAACTAGGAGGTAAAAACGCGCTATATGTGGATAAGAGTGCAGATTTAGCGTTAGCCGCTGAATTAGCCGTAAGAGGAGGATTTGGACTAACAGGTCAATCATGTACTGCAACTAGTAGGTTAATAGTTCACAAGGATGTGTATGGCCAATTTAAACAAAGACTAATTGAAAGAGTTAAAAGGTGGAGAGTAGGGCCGGGTACTGAAGACGTTGATATGGGTCCAGTTGTGGATGAGAGCCAATTTAAGAAAGACTTAGAGTATATAGAATATGGAAAGAATGCCGGAGCAAAATTAGTTTATGGTGGAAATACAATACCGGGAAAGGGATATTTCCTAGAGCCTACGATTTTCGAAGGAGTCACACCAGATATGAGATTATTCAAGGAGGAGATATTCGGTCCAGTATTAAGTGTAACTGAAGCTAAGGATTTAGATGAGGCCATAAGGCTAGTTAATGCTGTAGATTACGGACACACAGCTGGAATAGTTGCAAGCGATATTAAGGCGATTAACGAGTTTATCAGCAGAGTAGAGGCAGGAGTTATAAAGGTTAATAAACCTACAGTTGGATTAGAATTACAAGCACCATTTGGTGGTTTTAAGAATTCTGGAGCTACTACTTGGAAAGAGATGGGAGAAGAGGCTCTAGAGTTTTACCTTAAGGAGAAGACGGTATACGAAGGTTGGTAATCAATTCTTTTGCTCATTTACTCTTTAAGTTCAAAGTTATAAGTCAAGACTTTTTATTATCTTATCACTCCTAATTATAATTATGGAAGGTCATTTTATAAATGTTGAAGAAGGTTATAAGAAGATCTTTGGAATAAACATCTACTATAAGTTGTATAGAGTAAAAGGTAGTAATAGGAATTTAGTCACTCTACATGGTGGGCCTGGAGGTTCTCATGACTACCTAATACCTCTAGCTGACTTGTCAAATTATGGAATTAACGTCTTATTTTACGATCAATTCGGTTGTGGTAGGTCCGATGATCCTAAAGATATTTCTGATTACAATATAGATCATGGCGTAGAGGAGTTAGAAGAGCTTAGAAAGCAAATTTTCGGAAATGAGAAGATTGTATTATTGGGTCACTCTTACGGGGGAGCGTTAGCAATTGCTTATGCGCTCAAGTATCAGCAATTCTTGAAAGGTCTTATTATAAGTAGTGGGCTGTCGAGCGTTCCCTATACCGTTAAAGAGATGAGAAGATTAATCGAGGAATTGCCAGATAAGTACAAGACAATTATAAAGAAATATGAGAGTTTGGGTGATTTTAAAAACCCGGAATATTTAGAGGCAGTAAATTTCTTCTATAGTCGTCATTTATTAAGACTTAAGGAAATGCCTGAACCAGTTAAAAGGACCTTTGAATTTATAGAGAAGAGGAGGACATATGAAATAATGAATGGTCCAAACGAGTTTACGATCGTTGGAACAATAAAGGATTGGGACGTTACTGATCAGCTATACAAAATAACTGTTCCTACTCTAATAACTGTTGGGAAGTATGATGAAGTAACAGTTAATGTAGCTCAGCTGATACATGAAAATATTAAGGGATCCAGACTTATTATTTTCGAGAACAGTTCCCATATGGCCATGTGGGAGGAAAGGGATAAATACCTTGAAGTTATTAAGGAGTTTATTGATAAGGTATATTCATCTAATATGGTCAAGTGATCCTTCTTTTTAATAATAATGAAATTTTTCATTAAAATCAGTAGCGAGTTAATGTAGTTGATATGGCTATCTTCTTCTCCAGAACAATACTACAATAATAAAAATATAAGTATATTAAGCTCTGTAGACATATCAAGATTTGATGCAAGTTTATAAAGTCAAGCTTGACCTTAAACACGATTCGTGTTGGACTTATAAAACGTCTGATTTCAAAGTAAAGGCTGAGGTAAAATATCTCTTCCCACTTATAACTAAGAATTCAATTTTCGAAATAGCTGAGATTTACTCAGATTATAAAAATGAACTTTCAGATTTCATATCTACAATTAGTAGGAGATATGGTAATAATATAAAAGTAGCCAACATAGATAGGCCAAGATCTAGCAAAGTGGCCTTATTGTATTATTTTAAAAACTTTGATAACTCAGTTACAAGGGTAATGATAGAAAACAATGCAGTAATAACGAATTTATCAATAAGTAATGGAATAGAAGAATGGTATGCGTATTTCTTCGGAGAGGAAGAGGAGATTCTTTCAAATATCTCACATGATCTGAAAAGAATAGACGTTAAAGTAGAAAATATTGATATGGAAAAAACTAAAGTAAATGATATAAAGAATGATCTAGTTATAATTAACTCCCTAACTCCTACAGAAAGGGAAATACTTGCGACTGCAATTAGGCTAGGATTCTTCGAATACCCTAAAAGAGTCAGATTAGAAGAATTGGCTGAGATGTTCGGAGTAACTAAGGTAACTTTAGATAGGCATATAAGAAATGGATTAAGGAAAATTTTAAGTCAATTGTTTATAAACTCCTAATAATTTGTTCTAAAATTTAAAGACGTTTTTTATATAATCTTTAGTGAGGTATACTCTTCTTATACTTTCCTAATAATCTTTAATCCTAATTACAAATGTTTAAACGTAAGTAGTAATCCTGGTCGCTCAAGGAAAACTGCGTCTAGCTTATTATAGTACTTTACGTAAATTTGCCTCAAATCCTTAAATACTAACATAGATTCTCTTCAAGAAGATTTAAGTAATCGTAAATACACCAAGCGTAAATAGTATAAATACATCCTTACTTATATTGTAAAAATTAAACGTTATATACTATACTTTATTTTCAGGAAATCGTTACTTATTATATCAAAATTAGAAATTAGCAAAGATGAAGTCGGAGTGATTACTGTGTATGCAGATAGTACCTTAAATGTTTATAAGTTCTCAAGTTTAGTGAGTTACGCTGACTTTCTTCTTGTCTAAAAGAGTGAGATTTCGGTTTTATTGTAACCTTGTCTCTACATTATATTTGCGTAAATTTTTGACTTTCTCTCAATCTTAATGATTTCTTACCTCACTATTTGTAAAGTCTAAGGCTTTAATACCTTTCTCACCTTTTTTCTTATATGCGTAAATTCTGCGATTTAAGCGGAAGGATAGCCATTATAACTGGAGGTGCTAGTGGAATAGGGAGAGCTATAGCCTTCAAGATGGCGAGTCTGGGAGCTACTATAATTTTAGGTGATGTAAAATTGGAGGAACTTAAAAACGTCGCAAGCGAAATTACTCAGCAGACTGGTTCTAAAGTAGTTCCCCTTTATGTAAACGTTGGGGATTTCAATTCAGCTAAGGAATTCTATCAGAAAGCCATAGAGATCCTAGGAGTAGATTATGTAGATATCTTAGTAAACAACGCTGGTATAAATAGGGACGCTTTATTTGTTAAGATGACTTTTGAGCAGTGGGATGAGGTAATGAAGGTTGATCTATATAGTATGTTCAATATGACTAAACAAGTTGTTGATGGAATGATAAAGAGAAACTACGGAAGAATAATAAACATGTCGTCAATGAGTTGGTTGGGAAATATTGGACAGGCAAATTATTCAGCAGCTAAAGCTGGCGTTCTAGGCTTTACGAAAACTCTAGCAAGGGAGTTGGCTAAATATAACATAACCGTAAACGCCATAACTCCAGGTTTCATTGATACTCCAATGACGAGGGCAGTTCCAGAGAAGGTTAGGCAGAAGATAATAGAAAGGATACCAATGGGTAGAGTTGGTAGTCCAGAAGAGGTTGCTAATCTAATAGCTTTCCTATCCTCTGAAGAAGCATCCTACATAACAGGAGAGGTAATAGGTGTTACCGGGGGTTTAGTGTTATGATTGCTGGTTTTGCCAGTAGTCTTTATAAAAAGTATGAAGGATCAACCTTTGAATTATTAGCTGATACAGTATTTTCAGCATTAGAAATTGCAGGTTTGGATAAGAATTACGTAGATGGGATTTATCTCACATATCTGCCAGGTACCTTTGATGGTTATGTTAATTCCCATTTTTTCACAAACCAAGTAGCTCAATATCTTGGAATAAGACCTAAATTTGCCCAGATCTTTGACTATGGAGGAGCCTCTGCCTTAAGTATGATATATAGGGCATATAAGACGATTAAGAGTGGAGAAGGTGAAACAATATTATGCATCGTAGGTGGAAAGGGTTCAGAGTTAAGAAGTAAAGGAGTTACTGTGGATGCAATAGACAAAGCATACCCTGACGTATCTCTAACACCATTTGATAGACTTTTCAGAGGACTCAATGATCTAAACCCAGTATCAGATTACGCATTAGTAGCTACCAGACATAAGTATCTCTTTAAGAGTACGGATGAACAAAGGGCCTTAATAGCTGTTAGGCAAAGGTTTAACGCGATGCAAAATAGTAAAGCTATGTTTAGAGATCCGTTAACTATAGAACAAGTGTTGAAGTCTCCCCTAATATCTTATCCTTTACATCTTCTAGAGATAGTTTACCCTATAGATGGTTTTCACGTTTTTGTGGTAAGTAAAAGAAATAGTAAGTCAGCCCTAAGAAACATAGATATTTTAGGATACGGAGAAGCTCACTGGCCTTTTATGCCTACAGAGTTAGATGAGATAGTATATACTCCAGCTATTGAGAGTTCTAAGGGATTATTGAACGGAAAGATAGATGCTTTTGAACTTTACGATTCTTTTACCATAACTGTTATGCTACAAGTTGAGGATATTGGTTTAGCAGAGAAAGGTAAGGGAGGCTTGTTCTTTGAAAATCACGATACTACTTTCAAGGGTGATGTTCCTATCAATACTGGGGGAGGTAGTTTGAATACTGGTCAACCGGCTTACATGAGTGGTGGAGTTATTTTAGAAGAAGCATTGCTTCAATTAAACGATATGGCTGATGGTCATCAAGTTAAGGGAGCTGACGTTATATTCCTAAATGGAATTGGAGGGTGGAATAGGTCTCATTCGGTATCTATAGTATTAGGTGAGAAGGAATGAGGCTAGAAGAAATATATTCCGCTTATGATAAGATAGTACAGAGCGGATATTTACCATATATTAGATGTAAGAAATGTACACATACTTTCTTCTACGTTAGGCATTGCTGTCCTAAATGTGGTTCAAGAGATTTAGAGGTTCTAAGAAGTGAGGGAATAGGTAAAGTTTTCTCTTGGACTAAGATATTTAGGAAGAATGATACTTCTATATACGGTATCGTGGAATTAGAGGAAGGATTTAAGGTATATTGTAATTTTACAAGTGACGTGGAGATAGGTGATAATGTAAGAGTTAAAATTGACTCCTTAGGAGATGGTAAGTATAAACTATTAGCATATAAGCTTTAGCTAAATATATTCAAGTTTTATTATCATTTTATCTTTAAAATTAATTATGTATAGATCTCCTTTTTCTGTTACCACGTCGCATTCTGATCTTTCCTTAATACACTTAATCCACATACCTTCAAAGTTAGTTCCCTCCTTCACTGTTGTTTTAGAAATTGATTGGAAAGTATTGCTTTCAGAAAAATTTGCTGCTTTCCTCACACTAACTTTAAATCCCCTAATTGAAGGATTTTGCAATATGCTTTTTATATCCTCAAGTTTGAAACTCATTTCAAATCTAAATTTCTTATAAGAGAATATAAAGCTTATCTTGTTAACATTTTTACTTTAAAATAGTTAATAGTATTCTAAATAATAATTTCTATATCTACAATTAACGTGTTAAATAGGTCGCGAAGCTTATCCCCCATATTATTTCTGGATAGACTATCATTCTCTCCAAACCGCCTGGTCCTAAAGGTCCATAATCTTTGAGAATATATAGGATCAGTGAAGCTAATGTTACTAAACCCAATATAGTCCAAAAATAATTCCTCTTAATGGAAGTAACTATGGCCCCTATCCCTCCGAAAAGAAAAGTTATTAATGCCGCAATCAAATGTGGTAGTCCAGTATTCTCCGGGAATATACCTACTAATGTTGCCCCTATCCCTACTAAAAAGATTATTGGGGAATAATTTGCCCTTAGCAATATTGATGCTATGATAACTAATAGTCCCATTACGATTATTGATGTGTTGAATATTACTGCAGTTCTTCCAACTCCTAAGTCACTAATATAATTATATTTGACCGAGTAATTTTGATATAAGATTTCTGATATTATAAAAAATAGCAAAAATTGCGATACACCTACTAATATGAGATAACCAGATGCTTTAGTTCTATTAAGAATCATCAGTATTTTTTGTACATTATTAAACTTAAATATTTATCTATTTCCAACTCTTAATTATAATCCCAAGACCTCCAGCCTCGTTTGTTAACTTATATAATTTTACGCCTTTCTGTTTAGCGAAGTAATAAGGAGCTTTAGTGAAATCTAGGTTATCTATAAGCAACACTCCACCATTTCTCAAGTAGTCCCACACGATATTTAGTTCAAATGTTACGTTCTCAAACGTATGCTCGCTATCGTGAAGGAAAATATCAACCTTACCTAACCTCTTTAATAGATCAGGCAAGATATCTCTGCTCCTTCCGATATATAACTTCCATTTACTCCTTAACTGTTCTTGTACTAGAAATCCTACTTGCTTTCCATTCTCCAAAGTCTCCCTTACATCAATGGAGTATAGCGTACCCTTCTCTAAAGCAGAGAGGATTATTGTACTTGATACACCTGGAGCAACACCAGTTTCAATTACTATGTCTGGATTGTAGTATTTTATTATAGAATATAGAATATACCTCTTGGTTTCGCTTAGTGCGTATCTAAAATCGTTCCCTAGAGCCCTCTTAATCTCATTGTTTATTTCTTCAGCTTCATCCCAGTACTTGTTGAGATCCACATTAAATATTTCCTTTAGAGCTTTGGATATCGATTCCGAGTTCCTCATACTGATATTTATCTTTAATGATGATTATAAAGATAACTACTATTTGTAACTTAAGATTTCCTTTTCTTCTCTATAAAGAACGAAATTCCCATTCCTAAAAAGTATAGGCTCGATAGCGATAATCCTATTATTGTTTCCATTACTCCTCCAGTTGTTCCCGGTGAAATTATCCACGCAATAATAAATGAGACTAAAACTCCCCATCTCCAATAATTCCTCCATGTCTTAGCCTTAATTATTCTTAGGTAAGTTAAACCAATCATTATCAATGGCATCTCAAATGCTAATCCCAATGATCCCATTAATAAGAAAGTTGTAGATATGAACGAACTTAAACTTATGGTAGGTTCTACCGCTGGACCTAAGGACTTTGTATAAAATGATATCATGTCAAACATTAAGGGGATTAATATGAAAAATGCAAACATAGACCCAGAGAAGAAAAGCAGAAATGCAGGAATTATGGTTAGCTTAAATATTCTCTTTTCATGCTCATACAACCCCGGAGCTAAAAACGCCCAAGTTTCTCTAATTATTATGGGAAGCGTAGTCAATAACGCAAGATAGAGTGAAACATAAAGCGACGCATATAGCGGATCAAATAAGTTTATTATTATTATCTTAGTATTAGCCGGTAATTCATGATAAATAAAGAATTTGGTTACTTCTACTGCTATACTATCGTAAAATGACGGATAAGGAATTGGAATTTTTGAGATATTTATCCCAAGAAATGGTATTTGTAATGGATCTATATTAATCCACTCAATACCCATCATGAAGTAAAAGAAGAACGAGATAGCTAATGCTATTATAATTCTCCTTAGTCTTATTGCTAACTCTCTTAAATGATCTAATAATGACTTCTCTTCAAAAAAACTCTTATCTTCTTTTCCCTCCTGCTTTACTTTCTCTTCCACGTTGAATACCTCAAGTCTTCTTACTTTGCTTCAAGGCTTCTAATTGTTTTTGTAATTCTGCTATTTTCTTCTCAAGCTCTTCTACACTTTCATTACTCCCCCTCTTTTCGACTACGTTATTAGACATCATTTGTTGCATTTCCATCTCTGCTTCTAGTTGGCCCTTCTTGAACTCTCCCATTGACCTTCCTAAAGCCCTGAAAAGCTCTGGTATTTTAGATGATCCAAAGAAGAGTATAGCAATAACTACTAAGATTATAATTATATCTGTTGGGCTATCTATCATAATTTACCCTCCCACCCTCCCTTGTATTTATATTTTATCATTTATGATTAATAAATTTTGCTACGAACCACTCTCAAACTGCTATCTGACTTCCTTCTCTTTCTTATGTTTAAGTTATTACCCTCATCCCCGCCCTAATTTTGTGATTTAAAAGTATGTTTCATTCATCTTGCCGTGAAGGGCAGGGTTTTCTACCAGTAGCGTCGTAAAATAAGGTGAAATGGTTCTACTGGGATGAAAGATACGTGAAAATCCTCTAATTAAACCTAACTTGTAAACATGATTACTTATTAGCCTCCGTTCGGATTTCTCTATATGCCAACAAAATTGAATAGTCCCTCAAGATATCATGGAGTATATAATGCTCCACATAGGGCATTTTTAAGATCTGTTGGTTTAACAGATGAAGAGATAGGTAAACCATTAGTTGCCATAGCTACAGCATGGAGTGAAGCGGGGCCTTGTAACTTCCACACACTAACGTTAGCGAGAGTAGCTAAAGAGGGTGCAAAAGAAGCTGGTTTATCTCCATTAGCATTTCCAACAATGGTAATTAACGATAACATTGGAATGGGATCTGAGGGAATGAGGTATAGTTTAGTTAGCAGGGACTTAATAGCAGACATGATAGAGGCACAATTTAATGCTCATGCATTCGATGGATTAGTGGGTATTGGAGGTTGTGATAAGACAGAGCCCGGTATATTAATGGCAATGGCTAGGTTAAATGTTCCTTCAATTTACATTTATGGCGGATCAGCTGAGCCAGGATACTTTATGGGTAAAAGGTTAACAATAGAAGACGTGCATGAGGCAATAGGTGCTTATTTAGCAAAGAGAATAACGGAAGATGAGTTATACGAAATAGAGAAAAGGGCTCATCCTACATTAGGAACTTGTTCTGGGTTATTTACAGCTAACACTATGGCCTCAATGTCAGAGGCATTAGGAATGGCATTACCAGGGAGCGCATCACCAACTGCTACCTCATCAAGAAGGGTAATGTATGTAAGAGAAACGGGAAAAGCTTTAGGTAGTTTAATTGAAAACGGAATAAAGGCTAGGGATATATTGACTTTTGAGGCCTTTGAGAATGCGATAACAACGCTAATGGCAATGGGTGGTTCAACAAATGCAGTACTACACCTATTGGCAATAGCTTATGAGGCAGGAGTGAAATTAACCTTAGATGATTTTAATAGAATTTCCAGAAGAACACCCTATATTGCAAGTATGAAACCTGGTGGAGATTATGTGATGGCTGATTTAGATGAAGTTGGAGGCGTTCCAGTAGTTTTAAAGAAGCTATTAGATGCTGGACTTCTTCATGGTGATGTTTTAACAGTTACTGGAAAGACTATGAAGAAAAACCTTGAAGAATACAAGTATCCCAACGTACCCCACAGTCATATAGTTAGAGATGTCAATAATCCGATTAAGCCCAGAGGAGGTATAGTTATATTAAAGGGATCATTGGCTCCAGAAGGTGCTGTTATAAAAGTAGCTGCAACCAGCCTTGTTAAATTTGAAGGAAAGGCTAAGGTTTACAATTCCGAGGATGACGCTTTTAAGGGTGTTCAAAGTGGGGAAGTTAGGGAAGGTGAAGTAGTAATTATAAGATATGAAGGTCCTAAGGGTGCTCCTGGGATGCCAGAAATGTTAAGAGTTACAGCAGCAATCATGGGAGCAAGTTTGAATAACGTTGCCTTAGTTACTGATGGTAGATTTTCAGGGGCAACTAGGGGGCCAATGGTAGGTCATGTAGCACCAGAGGCAATGGTAGGCGGGCCGATTGCAATAGTTGAAGATGGGGATACTGTAATAATTGATGTTGAAAACGAAAGGTTGGACTTAAAGTTACCTGAGGAGGAGATAAAGAATAGACTAAAGAAATGGTCTCCCCCACAGCCTAGGTATAAATCTGGACTATTGGCGAAATATGCTTCTCTAGTCTCGCAAGCTTCTATGGGTGCTGTAACTAAACCTGTATAATTTTTTATTTGTTTTCCTATATCCTAATTTATGTATGAAGATATTTGGGCAATTGAGCACGCAATAAGTTTACTGGATTGGGATATTCAAACTTACATGCCCCAATCTGGAATTGAGGCAAGAGGAGAGGCTTTAGCAAGGTTAAGTAACTTGAGAAGGAAACTATTATTAAGTATTAGAAGTAATGTGGAGAAGTTAGAGCCTAAAAATGACGTTGAAAGAGGCTTAAAACGAGTATTAGATAGGGAATATAAGTATTATGATGCTGTACCAGAAGAATTAGAAATGAAACTTCGCAGAATAACATCAGAAGCTACAGTAGTTTGGAGAAATGCTAAAGCTAAGGGAGATTTTAACACTTTTAGACCTTATTTAGAGCAAATAGTTGAAATCGAGAGAGAGATAGCGAATAGATTAGGCTATAAAGATCATCCATATAGCGCTCTCTTGGATATGTATGAGGAAGGATTTACTGTTTCCGATGCAGATAGCGTATTTAATCAATTACTACCCAATTTGTCAAAGATTCTTGACAAAGTCGATGATAAGTTTACTAGAAAGTATCATTTTGAAGATGATAGATACGATGTTTTTCAAATGAGTAAAATTATAGAGAAGATAGCTTATGACGTACTAAAGATGCCTAGGGATAGATTTAGGATTGACGTTTCTCCTCATCCCTTCACTACCTCAATGAGTAGAAACGATGTTAGAATAACAGTTAGGTATGAAGGGTATGATTTTAAGAGAGTCTTATATTCTCTAATACATGAAAGTGGTCATGCAATATATGAGTTACAAATAGACCCAAGCTTAGAATACTCTCCTCTATCCAGAGCTCCTTCCATGGGTCTTCATGAATCGCAGTCCAGATTTTGGGAGAACATAGTGGGAAGAAGCTATGAGTTCGTTAAGACTATTTATCCCTTGCTTAGCGTTAAAGACAGTGTTGATGATGTATATTACTACGTTAATGGGGTAAAAAGGCAACCAATAAGGGTTGATGCAGACGAAGTCACATATAACTTTCATATAGCAATCAGATATGAAATTGAAAAGAAGGCAATAGAGGGTAGTTTAGAGGTTAACGAGTTCCCCTCACTATTTAATGACTTGATGGATAAATATCTGAATATAAGACCTAAAAATGATGGAGAGGGAGTTTTACAAGACGTTCATTGGAGTCAAGGCTCTTTCGGATATTTTCCAACTTACACATTAGGGAATGTTATAGCTGGTATGGTTTACTATCACATGAAGAGGGAGGTTGGTTTTGATATTAGTAATGTGGAGAAGATGAAGGAATGGCTAAGGGAGAAAATTCATAAATATGGAGCTATATATTCAGTAAAGGAGTTGCAAATGAGGTCATTTGGTGAGACGTATAACCCATCTAGACTATTAGATTATTTGAAAGAAAAATATAATGCATGATGTGAAATCTCTCCCTGAACGATGAAGAACTGGGTCCTTACTGAAAAAATCTTAACTTAGATATATTATTTTTTCCCATTTATGTTTAATTTGGTTTTTAGTCATCTTGCTCATTATCATCTTCATGATGATCCTTTCCATTATCTTCATGATTTTTCTTTCCATGTTCTGTAGCTTGTGTCTGTACTTCTTGTTGCTCTCCTCCATATTTTACTATTAAGAATGGAACATTACTAACTGACTTTGCCTCGGGGTTTTGTGATACTAGATAAGATATTTTAATGTTTACCGTATAAGTGCCCTTGTTGAGGTATAATGTGTAGTGATCTGTTCCGTGTAGAGATAATGTAAAGGTGTTATTGGCAATGCGAATTGTAACGTTAAATTGAGAGAACACGTCTTCTAGTATATCCTCTTTTAATTTTATGGTATAAGTGCCATTAGCGGAAACAGTAAGAGTAGCGTTTTCTGTCAATGTACCCTTTTGCCCAGCACTTAAATTTGCTAAATTGAAGGAGGCTAGAGTAGTTTGTATAGTTGGTGAGGTAACGTTATAGCTTATAGTTCCTAAACTTCCGCTTATTTCTTGTCCAATTACTACTCCACCTATTAATATTGTGCCTAATAATAGACCGAGCAAGAGTAGTTTGTTCACCATTTCACCTAACGTTATATCGTAAGTTCATCCTTTTAAGGAAAACGTGCCGAAACAATGAAACAGTTATTTTTTATCACTTTTTACGACATATCTAATCTTACCTTCCTCTCTTATCTCCTCTATATATCCTAGCTTAACTAACTTCTTAACTCTCCTATATGCGGTAGATTTAGGTAAACCGGTCTGTCTCACTATTTCAGCTAACGTATTGGTACCCATTTTTATCGCCTCTAACACGATAGTATCCCTTTCATCCAACACCTCTGGGACGAAATCTACACTTTCCTCTTCCTCCTTAATTTCTACGCTTTTTCTCCTTAACAGGAATAGAATTAGTGTTATCAAGGCTGCATCGCTACCTATCAAGCCCCCTATTATTATAGGAAGTTCTATTTCATTTTGGGTTGTAGATATATGGGAAGAAAAGGTATAGAGCAAAATCACGTTATTCGTGTTAATAAAAGTAATATTATAATTATTGCCTATAATATTAAAACTATAGGGTTGCGGAGAAATATAACTGATTGATGAGTTAAGAGGCAGATAAACATTGATTGTAGCATTATAGTGCTCATTAATTTGGATAACCCCCTTAGGTAATATGGCATTGTAGTAAATGAAGACAGTAGTATTAGTAGTAGTAGGAGTAAGATACAATATATTTCCAGACAAGTTGTATTTAGCTCCAATGACCTTAAGATTCGTTATATTATGCCCTATTAGGACAAATTGATTGACGTTTCCACTAAGTTCAGCCTCCACAGTACCGTTATAGTAGATGTTCAAGACTGAGGAGTGTGAAATGATTACTGGAACTGTTATCAATGGTAAGAGTAATAATAGCAAAATCTTCATCAAACTTAACTAAATATTAACAAGTTTATTAGCTTAGCGATTGCTATATATGGTGTTAATTTACTCCTTGTCGTTTAGAGTTTAAAGTCTTTACCTTATTTTTTACTCCGGAAGATATATTCCAAAAAATCTTTCCTCATGGTTCAATTCACATAAAGACCTTAAAGATTTTTAATATTAGTCCTCAGCCCTAGGGTTTCGCCAAAATCGTGGGCAAAACCCGTATGATCATGCCCTGCCTCATTAGCGGGTGACCTATATTTCATTCGATCTCTGTAATATAGTATTTTGCCTTTTATATTTATTTGATTAATTTTGTATGATACTTCATACAGCTAATATATCTCGTTTTGGTTACTTGATTTATTACACTTTGACGTAAATGCGTTACTCCAAATTACATGGTTTCACAGTTTCATGGAACCAAGGTTTATATGGAATGCTTAACTAATTATTAATCGTGGATAGACAAACACTCTTGGTAGGCTTAGTAATAGTTACGTTAATTGTAAATGTAATCTTAGGTATAGAACTTTATTATACACTACACAATAAGCCTATCCAGCCAGTAGGTGGGATTCCAATAAATGTTTCCACAGTTCAAATAATTTCTCAATCTAGCTCAACTGTAACTAACAAAACATCTGAGACTACGGGTTCAACTGCAACCTCTACTAACTCTGCATCTTCAACTATCACCAAACAACCTCAGACCTATTCATTTTCTTTTAAGGCTAAATTTGAGATACACGTTAAAGACCATGGAATATATGTGGTTGGTATCAAACCTAACACAACGTTTGCTCAACTGTATGTTATCCTCTATTTCGAAGATGGCCAAGTCGTTACGTTAAATCTTAACCAAACCTACGCAAATGTAACGATGAAGGAGGATGATGTGAAGATAACCGCTTACATTTATGGTAAGAGTTATGAGAATTTAACTCCACAACAAATACTTAATGATATAGGTCTTTATTTTAAATTTATAGCTAAATCAACAAATAATAGTAATAATGAAGGTTCAGACGAATTTATATTATTTTATGATAAAAGTTTTATTCAGAAATTTTTTAAGATTCAACTCGTTTCATGAAAGCGGAACAACATAACCCTTATAAAGGGGAAACTTCATACTACCTCACATGAAGTGGCTAATACTCCTACCTCTCCTCTTAACGGTTTTTGCAACTATTCCAATTTCAGCCAGTTCAAGTCCTACAATCCATGTATATTACCAAAGATATGATAGTGTGTATAGAGCTTCCAGTATTAATGGACCACTAAGTGCAAATACAGTAACTTATACCGTAACTTCAGCTATATATAATGCAACCTTAAGTGATAGTAAAGCGTTTAAAGTAACGTATAACAGAAGTGTCTACACTCTTTTATTTGCTCCCTCTCCAAAAGAATTTGAAGGTTATGTTAACATATCAGCTTATCCTAACAGCAATATCGTGATAAAAACTAACTTACCTAATTTAATAAGAATAATGATAAACAGTGTAAATGAGACTGAATTAATATGGGCTGGTTTTAATGCTACTGTTATTAACACTTACGCGTACATTAATGAAACAGGTAAAGTAATTCTTCAATTCGCAAACGGTTCCACAATAGCTAATGCAACGTTAACAATTAATAGCGAAAATAGTAGTATAAGTAATAAAATAAGTCTATACTTACTCCCTGTAACCTCTATAGAAGCTAAAGTATCAGACAGTGGAGAGCTAACTGCAACAGCACAGATACCGAGGAGATATTCTCCATTACTAGTTAGTATTAATTATAATGGGACAGAAAGTAACTCAACTATTAATGGATATAAGGTTACTACAGCGTATTTTAATGGTACACTAAACCCTGCCTTAGTTTGGAAAGGTGAAGGATTAGTCCCAGTAATGTCCGGTAAGGGAAACATACGCGCAGACTTTGAAACAATAGAATTTTATGGAGCAAATGGTACAATTCTAGGATATGTGCATATTTCGAGTATAATTGGAAATTCAGAGATGATGTTAGCCAAGGTGGGACTTAATTATAACATAGCATTTACTGAACTTAAGATAGTTACAGTTAGTGGAGTAAAACAAATACATGTGAACTTTATGGGTTACGTTTACATTAATGGAGTCCCAACAATAGTAGCAAGTAACGATGAAGGCAATATAACGTCAACTGCAGTGGTTAATATTTCTCATTTAGTCATAGTGCATGATCACAAAGGCGTACTAGTGGAAATAACGTTGAACTCTACATCAAAATTTATATTATTAACAGAAGATAATACTACCTATAACGTTACTGCAACACATCCACTAATGGTGAACATTACTAACATACACATAAATGGTAACGTTCATTTGGCACAAGTAGTTGTTGTCAATGTGACTTCACAATATATCTTTTTCAACATTACAACACTTAATAATGGTTCCATAATTGGAGTCTATAAAATTGAGAACGGTACATTAGTTAAATTAAACTCTTCCAATTACTTCATCGTAAATGGAAGACTGGAAATATTCGATGATCCGTCCTCAACATATTATATAGTTTACTCTGCACAGCCAAGTACTTCAACGTCCATAAGTACCTCTACTACTTTAACATCATCGAGTACTTTATCATCCTTATCTTCATCATCTCCTTCAGCCACATCTAATATAATAACTTCTTCATCACCAAATAATATGACATATACAATAATTGGAATAATTGCACTAATAATTGCAATAATAGTAATAGCCGTGGTGTTAATTAGAAGAAGATAATTTTAAAAAACTTTTTTCTTCTAATTTATCGAACGTGGGTTAGAATATTAAAGATTTGGAGAAATTTGATATTAGTATTACCTTTTAAGGCTAAAATAATTTTATTTAGAATTAAGAGATGAACAAATTATATCTCCCAGCAGGGAATTCGATTAAAGATATGTAATTCCAAAAATGCCCTCATAAAAGTGATATACGTTAGATGAAATAACTAAAAATAATAATAATTTATACCAGATTAATAAAATCGTTATCTCAACTTAGTATATCAGTAGAAAAATTTATATACTTTAGGGTCACCCTAATACTGTATGAGTAGGAAAGAACTCATAATCGCACTTTCAATATCTCTTGGGATTGCAATTGCCATACTTTCATTGCCCGATATATTAGAGCCTATAGCACGTAAAATATTATTAGTTTTAGGCATTTATTGGCCTTTAGCAATTTTCATAATAGGTGTAGTTCATGGACTAAAACCTGATGAACATACATGGCCAATTACCGTATCCTATGGAATAATGCAAAAGAATATTAAAGGTGCCATAATTTCTACAAGCGTTTTCGCAGGAGCATTAACACTCGTTTGGGCTAGTTTGAGCGCATTGACTGGACAACTCTTCACGTTCTTCCAAAATTACAACTTAGACCCAATAGTAGATGTTATAGTAGGATTGACGATGATAGGTGTTGCCTTAATTTTCATTATAAGAGGCAAGGATAAAGTTGTGGATAAAGATAGTAATCCAGATTACAAGTTAATCTGGGTTCACGGGATAGCTGCAGCTTTTGGAGGAGACTTCATAGTAGTACTACTATTAACTATCGCCCTTAGTGCACTTATTAGTGTCAATGCCACTTTCTTAATCGGACTATTGTTTGGGGCAGGTTCATGGATAGCTCAGTCGATGGTGGTGTTATTAATATACAAAGGTTTAGTAAAGGGAGTAAAAGGAAATTTCCAAATTTTAGCTAGGGCAGGAAGACTATCATTACTATTCTTAGGAATTTTCATGATAGGATTAGGTGTTTTAAGCTCTCTAGGAAGTTAAAAATCTCTTATACTTTTTTCGACTAACTTCGAAATGGCTTTTCTTAAAACTTGCATTATAGCTGGTTTAGAAACACCCAACTCATTTGCTAATTCCTCTAATCCTATTCTTTTAGGGGTTTCGAAGTATCCCTTATCAAGGGCTAACTTCAGAATTGATAATTCTCTAGGTGTCAGTTCTTCCTTAACTGAAAGGAAAGGATTTGATGATTCCTCAATAATTTTAAACTCGTAAGTTAGCTCTTTCACTTCTGGTATAATCTTGATGAAATTTTCAGAGTCAGCAATTATACTCCATCTTTCCATTCCTTCATATATAGTTTCAGACATGCTAAAAATTCTACAATCCCTTAACAACCTTTCAGCTATTCTGCCTCTAAGACTCTCTATTGACGCATATATTGCTCTGATACCAGATTTGTTTTTGTACTCGTTTACTATTCTAAAATCAATTGTAGTTGCATTTCTACCAAGCATTTTAATTATTTGCTTATATAATTCCTTATCCTTAGCGTAAATTACGCCCATAACGTTTTCAGTGAGTCCATCTAATGAAGGAATTCTCCTTATAACCTTTACATATAATTCCTCTTCGTTAAATTTCTCAGTATAACGGCTCCAATCATTGTGCGAGAGCATTATGGTGTAACTTTTTATCATTACAGAATATAGTTAGGTTTGAATTTAAAAGGATTAGATGTTGCATCTTCCTACGAAATTCTATCTTTTTCACGAATTATAACATATATTCCAATTGATACTAGTAATACGATAACGCACACGATAATATAATTTGTAAAGTTATTGCTATCGCGCTGAATGCTGAAATTTAATTCATGAAGTTTATCTCCCGGTGATAAGTAGAATTTGCCCTTATGGTATAACACTATAGTATTATTGTACACCCCTACAACGAAATATTCTCTAGGTATATAAATGGTTGAGTTTGGTAAGCCTACGACTAGTTCATACGTGCCATTATTATATCTTAAGATTATAGGAGAGCCTTGAATTAAAGGAAAATTCTGAGACAAGAATGAGGAATTATGGTAATATTGCACAGAGTTGTTCTCTACAACAAGCCCAGTTGAAATTATTGTATTCGGGGGAAGTCTATTTAAAAAGGTTTTGCCAATTTCATAGTATGATAAAGATGAATTATAAAAAGATATCAAGAGAATTGATTTGTTGTAGATATAAAAATTGGACATGTTATAAATATTTAGGCCGTAAGTAGTATTAAATAGAACTAAGTTTGTATCGAGATAGGATCTGGCTATCAAATAATAATCCGAAATATGAATCGTAAGTGATGGTACAGTAGCAATTGAAATACTGATTATATTGATAGTAGGCCCTATTTCTAGAATTGGATAAACAAACAGTAGGCCATTTAGTGGCCCAAAAAATACGGGGGGAAGTGAGGGTTCATATATTGCATAAGGCCTCTCTAGTTGTTTAGTGAAATTGTTTATCTCTAAGCTTTCTATATAACTTCCATTAATAGAGTAAACCGAGATGTTACTCTCGTTGTAGAATACTAGGAACTGCAAGCCATCTGGGTTAGAAGGAATACACTCACTCATATATCCCTTAAACTTAATTGCTGTAGAACTTACCGACCCTGTATTTAAATTCACAGTCTCAACTTCGTATCCTTCTATCGTGGAATTAGAATAAACGGGATTGACTATGTAAATCCAATTTTCATATGAAAAAATTGGTAATACTCCATTCAATGGAAAGAAAGGGTCACCTATAGTATTATTCTCAGTTGGTGTAAAATTCAATGGAAATCCAATAGCATCAGTTATGCTAATATTCTTTTCATAATTATTAATGAAATTAATGGCAAATATAGAAATGTTATAAATGGGGATATTTTCCTTAAAAAGTGAACTATTATTTAAATTAAAAACTATATAATTAATTAAAAGTGAATAATTAATGGCTACATTTCTGCTTATTACTCCCACTAGCTTCTTGCTAATAAGAACTAAATAACTTCCGGTTAGGAGTGGATATTGTACAGAATAGTTGTAATTTAGCTTTATGTGATTAATTGAAGCTAACGAGGAGTCTATAACATATACTGTTAAACTTCCTCGTTCTTGAATTCCAATTACTAGATATTTATCGTAGACGTATGCTTGAACGTTAGATGTATTGAGAGAAATTAGGGGTAGAGTTATTCTATTTCCATTAACCCCTTCTAGAGTTATATTTAGAAAATCACCTTCATAAGTTTGTATTGCTATTATTGGCTTTCCATCTAATACAACTAAACTCATGAATACGTTTTTCACACTGCCCGATGTGACTAATACGCCACTCAAAGATTCTGATAAAATTAGTGTTATTAATACTATAGTTAATATTCTTAGTGCTATCCTCACATTCACATTTAAACATTTTTTCTGTCATATTTATGTATGAAGTTTAGACTCGTGACATTTATTATTGTAGTATTTTGCGTGAATTTACCTCAAATCCCTTAAACATTAACATAGATTCTATTCAAAAAGATTTAAATTATTATAAAATGGTTCAAGCGTGTATAGTATAAATATACCTTAGAACTTTCATTGTAAAAAATTAAACGTTATATATTATACGTCATTTTCAAGAAGCTACTATTATTGATGTCTTTTATTACAATTGGTTAAGCAATTATTGAAATAAATAGAACTAACAAGCTGTAGTTAACGCTTTTATACGATGCGAAGTTTCTATTAATTTACTAAAACTTTTACATAGATTCTGCTATAAATATGAGCTTTTACTCCTAAGATACTCAGTACCGAAGTCACGGAAAAACCAATCCCTTTAGCGATATAAACCATATAGGTTTATTACTGAACTGCCCTAGTGACTATCTATGGAATATCATGGATTGTAGAAAAACGTATATAGAGCGTCCAAACCTAAATTGAGTGGTTGATAGATTGTAAAATTTAGTTACCGAATTACGAGAAAGTATATTAGGTTTTAAGAATACTAAACTTTGACGTGATAAGAGCAGTAAACGTAAGTAAAATTTTTCATGGAAGTTTCGTAGTAGTTGATGTTAATCTAGATATTTACGATAACGATAGAATAGGAATTATAGGCGTTCATAACTCGGGGAAGACTGTGTTACTTCAAATGTTAGCTGGGGATATGAAACCGACTAAAGGTAAAGTGTATTTAGAAGACAAGAGAAAGATTGCCTATATACCTCAAGTACCCAAATTTATACCAACTCTCAGTGTAAAAGATGTAATTGGTTATGTTAATAAGGAGTATCGGTATTTAGACCTTGTTGGCTTAGATGGGAGCAAAAAAGTTAAGAATTTATCCCTAGATGAGAAAAAGAGATTATCCTTAGCTCTTTCATTACCTTTTTCTCCTAACCATCTCATAGTTGATGACTTATCTCAAATTTCTTTTCTGACTAGAGATTTAATAAGGAGATTTAAAGGGTGTGTGGTAATTGCTCATCATAACCTTAAAGATATATGGGATCTAATAGATAGGGTTGTAATTCTGTCTAAAGGTAGGGTCGTTTTTGATGGTCCTAAGGATAAATTACTGTACAAGGTTATAAGATTTGAGAATAATGAGGTATGGGAAAGTAAAGACGATAATAGTATCGAGAGTGAATTGGATAAACGAGGAACTAAGTATGAGATTGTTGAAGTGACACCAGATGAGACTTTCTTACATTTTTACGCAGGAATTTAAAAGAACAACTGTGTTCATCTTCCTAGTTCTCATAGCCTTAGGCTTGTCACTAGTAATCGCACAAATTCTTTTCATGTCAATAAGTGTTATAGGAATTGTTGAGGGCTCCTCTCATGGGATAAAAGTATCGGGCTATGTATTCAACTTCCAAGGAAATGGTGTAAGTTCAGAAGTAAAGGTTTCATATTACGATTTCCAAGAAAGCGTTAGGACTAATAATGGATCGTTCTGCATATATCTGCCAGTTGCGTATATTCAGAATAGTACTAAGGTTGATGTGATAGTGAGCTCATTTCCAAAAGACTTAAATCTAACACTATCTATACCAAATTCTTCAACTACTTTCGTTTTTTCACGTCTCTTTTTAAAATATTATTCTAGCCAAAATCTTTCAATTATAAGCGTTAATGGTAAAACTTTTATCGCAGTAGATCCTAAACGAGAAAATTTAAACTATACAATTGTCGAGATTAATTCAGATAATGTCAATCTTCCTATGAACATCAATTTCACCTATAATAATTTTTCAAATACATTAAAGATACCACTTATTATTCTTTTATTGTTCATCTTTTCCTTTATTGATTTAATGAGCTACTATTTGTTATCATCTTTTCCTAGAGGCGAATTAAGGCAAATCATGAGGTTAGTAGGAATAAGCAAAGTATATGTCGGAAAGTTAATAGCTGAGATACCTTTGATAATTACGTTATCTAGTTTACCGTTTTATTTGTTTGAAGTCATTTTAATAGGTAATAACTTTGCCTTGATTTTACCTTATATAATAGCTTCAATCTCTTTCTCCTTAGGCGTTTATGGACTAGCACCATTCGGAAGCAAGAACATGATATATTATTCTGTAGTACTTGGATTTTATATTGTAAATTTAGTAATTTATGATAGATACTTATATTCTGTATTGGCATCTCTTCTACTACTAGTTGGATATCTAAAACTGACAAGATCCTAGACAACCATTAAATATACAATGACCGCAATGTATATCATAGTGCCCACTATTATCCATAGTACGTTGTTATTTATAGCGTTAAATTTTCGTGATATTAAGGAGTCTATTGAGAAATTACCAGAACCATAAGCTATTATGTACGCGTTTATTATCATCATTAGAAGATTTAACCCATATTCCTCAGCTCCAGTCCAGCTAGCTGATAAGAAGTAAATTAAGTTAGTGTAAAATGCTACTACACTACATAATCTACTCATTAATCCTATAAGAGTTAGAATCCCAAAGCAAATCTCTCCTATCATCACTAATGTTCCCACTAGAACTGGATGTGGCATTGCGACTATATATAGAAACTGTCTTATAATAGATCCTTGGGCTAAGTATTGTATCGTAAAACCTACATATTGTTCGGATGATGGATTCAGAAATCCTGGATTGAGAAGTTTCCCTATAATACCGGCGTAGAGCCATATGGAAGCCATTGATATTCTTAAAATTAATGTAAAATTATCGGAGATCATTGTTTTTGCCATAATAATCCCTCTCTTAATTTCTTGCCAACTTGCATGAGAGAGTATAATGATAAAGAGAGAATTGCTACTCCAGCAAATACGGGGGAGGATAGTATTATTAATTGGGAGATAGTAGAGAGTAGAGGCACTCCCATATAGAGTGTGTATTTCCACACTAGGTTTTTACTTATTAATGGGAACGAGGAAGATGCGAGATACAATAATGAATTTATTGCAGTAGGGGTTAAACAACAAATTCCAGCAATTGTTCCAATTGATGGGACTGAGGCCGTCAAGAATCCCCCTACCATGTTTGTCGTAGCTATCCTAAAAGTCCTTGGTACTTTCCATTTCATTAAATTGTATGACACGTACATTAGTGATATAGTATAGTAGCTTAGCATGAACGCAAATGATAATATTAACGTGTTTAATAAACCAAAGACGATCATTGGTATGTTAAGCACGAAAAAATTGAAGTACGTTTGAATTCCATATGCGTCGTATGTTATTATTGTTAATTTTATAAAATATGGGCTAATGTTGATGTTTGGGATCAATATAACTCCTCCAACTATTAAGAAAGATAAAGAATAGGCGATTGAATATAAAGTTAATATTTTTCTAAACGTTTTATCTCTGAGAAGACTCTTTATAATATTTAGTACATTGAAGTCCCCTTTCACTAATATGAATTTATTCTCCTTATATCTATAAAGGAAGTACCCAACTATACTAGAACAAGCGAGATATATAATAGTGAATATTAAAAAGGGAAATATGAACGTTTGTTGTCCAGTATCAGATAAGGGAGAATACCACAAACTAATTATCCTAACCCCGTTTATTAAAATTGGGAGAAATACAGTAAAATTAAAAAACAAAAAAGTATAGAAATATGGATGTATAACTTTCATCCTTATTCCCCTAACAATGAAGTCCACTAACTGGAGGCAGTAGGACGTTATCAACTAGGTAAGTAGCCATCTGATTTTGAACTGGAATTATAACTGCCGGAGCAGTAGACAAGGGTACATAACTACTCACCGTTAAACTACTTAAGGATATTAGAGCTATTATACCACCTGATTGTACATTACCGTGAATCACAACGTATGCATATTGTCCTCCTGGCATGAGTTCTATATCTGCTAAGCCCTTAACACTAAATGTGGGCAAGTCTATAGTTTTTACTATTTGAAAAGTCGATGTGGATATTACAAACACTTGATTTGCATTTGAAGGTGCCTCAAGATAGTACTCTCCATTTGGTGTGAATACACCCCTTTGAGGTATTGTACCATTTGGCATTTGTAAGATGCCTAACAATTTCAATGATGGTAGAGAGTAAAACCCAACTGAGTTATTTCCAACGTACTCTACCGCTACCATTGTCCCTTGAATGTTAGGGCTTACCATATAGGGTTGTGAGCCAGCAGCTGCTGGTAAAACCTTAATTACACTACCGTTTAAGGCTATAAGATCAACACTATTGTTAAATCTCATTGGAACTATTAAGTAGCTCCCATCTGGACTCCATCTAACGTCGCAAGGGTAATACGTTCTACCGTTAACTGAGGATACGAAATGCTGTTCCCATATTATGTTAAGCGATGAAACGTTGATTAGAGCTAAGATACCGCTTGGTCCATCTGCAACTGCAACCAATTGTTGATTTGGTGAGTACGCAACTCCTATAAACCCTATACTATTTCCAAAATTGAACTCCTTTACGATCTTTAAACTATTAGGATCGATTACGTAAACCGTGCCATTATTTACCGGTATGAAGAAGTATCGAGATTGTGCTGTATTTTCAAAAGGATATTCAACCCACCAATATACTTGTTGGGGTACGTTCGTAGAGATGTTAATGGAATGTATATATCCTTGGAAAGGTGTGGTGGATGATGGGTTTATTATTTCTGCAATTCCTTTCTGTGTGAATACTAGGAAGCTGTATTGAGGCAATGTGGTAGAAACTGAACTACTGGTAGTTTGGGTTGAACTGGGTATTGACGATGATGGAGATTGCTTTAACATAATGTATGCAGCACCTACTCCTATCAATATAATTACTATGAGTCCTACTATTAACCATAATTGATAACTGGACAACGCTTTGATTAACTGCTTTTTATTCACTCGATTTCCCCAAAATATTACGTATTTTTAGGTAATTATAAAAGTTGTGATATTATAAACCCTTATTAAAGTTCTTATAATTAAATTGTAATTATCATATCTACAATATCTAATATTTTTGCATAAAAGTCTGGAAAACAACCGATCTTTGCTTCCTCTATCAATTTATCAGCTAAATTTCTCATGTATACGCATTGATCACAAGCTTGCAAATATATGCCCTTTTCTCTACTAAGTTTACTTAATCTTTCGGCTAAAGGATTCTCTTTCATTAAAATATACACATTATCATGTATAAAGAACATTCCAATAACCTCTGCGTTGTGTCTGTTTTCCTCTAACTGTGGTATTATCATCTGCCCTAAAATGTAAGAACCCAAATTGGATTCGACTATGTAAGCAATTCTCTTAACCATTGTTGACACCATTTATAAATTTATCAACAACATCGTTCACTATTTGATTAATTGTAAATCCCTTAATTTTACTTAATTTTTCCATGAAGGTATGTCTATCTATTTTCCCATCATTTTCCATATATCCCTCACAGAGTGCTTCTAAGGTAATTATAAGTAGTGGACATTCAGAACTTTCATAATATATTTTTCCATCTTTAGCTCTATAAAGTGCGAACCATCTAGAATTATCTATCCTAAAATAGCCCAATTTTTCCGCATTTACCTTCTTCCTATAACTAAATAACCTTTTCATTAGAAAATCTGAAGCGTATCTCCTATTAATTATACAGCCACATTCATCCTTAAGCTCCATAATTGGCAATATGCACTTAGTCTAAATAAATTTTTTTAAAATAATTAATCTAACGATAAATACATAACGTTTGTTTCTCCAGACAACTTCTTTAAATATTCTAAGGCTTCATAATCTAATAAGGTTCCGTCTTCAGTGTCAATCCTAGCACATATTATTTTGTTATTCTTAACCAGTCCAGTAAATAGCCAACCTCTACCTAGAGGTGCAGAGGAGACTAGGCAAATGTCTTTTTCACAGTTGAATATATAATTCCTAAAATCATTAACTTTTTCAATTTTATGAAATTTCATAAAATATGTATATAGAAATGACATAAATTTCTTATCCCTAATTAGTTCTTTAATTCTAGTCTCATTAAATTCCTTTATAGCCTTAACGTATTCATCAGTGTTAATTATATTACTTAAAACTAAAATCCTAAAAGATACGTAGTCTTCGTATTTCAAGACTTCATATCTACAGTTGAATAACTTAATTATTTCCGGAATAGTATGAGCTACTGCGGCATGATTATCAGTCAAAACTTCTACTATTTCTCCTCTATTAGCCTTCATCAATTCTCTCTTTAACGTTATTTCCGGAACTGGGCATTCTTCCCCTCTAAGATCTACTACCTTATCTGGCTTAAGAGTAGAAATTCTAAAATTATTTTCAACTTTTTGTTTCCTTAACAAATACCTCGAATACCTTCTAAATTTTTCCTTATGGAGTTTGTTATGCTACTTAGGAGTTTTTCGAGAATTCCTCTGTAACTTATTTTAACATTTATTCTCTGTTCGCTCTCCTTATGGAATGTTATACTTATTATGAACCTTCCATTCTTTTCTATTATATCTAGACCATCTCTTTTCGGTTTGCAAATACATTGCACTTTTAGTCTGGAAATGTTAAGATAACAAATATAACCAAAATCTAGTTTTTTATATTTGATAGTTTATATAATTTATATGAGTTTTCTAAGTCTAATAACGGCTTGAAATCATCAGCGTAAATCAGTGTAGTTTCCTCTATCATTGTTTAAAATGATGTTAATTCTATTTAAAAACTTATCTTTAGTCATTTAATGAATAACTGAATTTAATCTTAAGAATAAAAAGTCCATTCTTAGCATTAAGCAATCATAAAAATGTGAAGTAAAAAATCTTTTGGATTAGCTAGCTTCGCTAGATAAGGTATTTTATAACTTTTATGCAAAAATATTAGATATTGTAGATATACGAATTACAATTTAATTATAAGAACTTTAATAAGGGTTTATAATATCACAACTTTTATAATTACCTAAAAATACGTAATATTTTGAGGGAGTCAAAGTGGAAGATCTTACTTTAAGACAGCCAGACGAGGTTCTTGATGTTAGAGGAGAGGAATGTCCTGTTCCAGAAATGAGCGCAAGCAAAAAATTGAAGAAAATGAAAGTTGGACAAATGCTAGAAGTATTAACAGATCACGAACCCGCAGTACATGTTACTTTACCTTCTTTATGCAAATCCTTAGGATACCCGTTTGTAGTGATAAAAGATAACGGACTTTATAGGGTGAGGATCCTAAAGGTGAAATAATCAATGCCAAGTATGGTACTACAGCCAGTACTTCAAGAAAGTTGGGCATTGATTTATGGATTGTTCGCTCTTTCTGGATTTATTTTAGGTTGGGCAGCCCAAAGAGGTAATTATTGTTTTGTAAACGCCATGACATCAATATTTACAGCTAAAAGCTATGAGAGATTTGGAGCTCTTCTAATACTATTCGGATTATCTGCTTTGGGATGTGGATTACTGGTTGCATTTGGTTTTATTCCCGCAGTTGACCAGTATTATTATAACTATTTTGCAGGATGGTACATTCTTGTTGGCTCTATAATATTTGGCTTTGGTGCAGCATTAGCAGGTGGTTGTAATTTATCTATGTTGTATAGGGCTGCTAGTGGCTATGTTCAAAATTGGGTGGAACTATTTGGAATGATGATAGGCACTTACGTATTTGCCATAGGTATATGGCCTTTTCAGCTGTACACGATGACAAATGGGATTTTATCGACTACGAATGGAGGGTACATTGAATACTTACCTTACTTGATATTTCACTCAATTTCAAATATGTCAGTCTATATAACTACGTTAGTACTTAGCCTACCACTAATATTTATTGGAATATACTTGCAACAGTATACCAAGAGAAAATGGGCAATCTCATCAAGTCTACGTGTTAATTTGCCTACAGCGAGAATGTATTATAATCAAAACTTAGGTGTGTCTGGAGAAGAAAAGGTATCGTTAACCAAGGAAATTAAAGATCTGATACTGTTAAGAAAACCATATGGAACTAATTTGACAACGATAATACTGGCATTAGATTTGATTTTAGTTTTCATAGTTGGTGCAGGATATACATTCAATTACTTAGTCATAACTTCATCTGACGGCGGTAGGTTCTTTGAGTACCTGTTAATGTTAGGAAATGTCAAGTTATTTCTGAATACGCCTTGGTTTAACGATTCACTATCAATCGTAGACCCGAGTACGCTAATGGTAATAATGTTGTGTATTGGAGCTTTCTCGGCATCATATTTAAGTGGCGACTTCAAAATACGAATACCTAGGAATAAGAGAAGATTACTGATAGGGTTTGGAGGAGGAATGTTAGTTGGTATAGGCGTTAGGATGGCTCTCGGATGCAATGTAGGATTGATGTGGACCAATTTCGCTCAATTAGGTTATGACGGTATCATATTCCTCTTTGGAATGTTGTTAGGAGTTTATTTAGCGGTTAAAGTCCAGGAGAGGTGGTTATGATGATTTCCTTGCCAATTATTAGGAGACTATTGTCACCCTTAATAGTAAGTTTATTTGCAATAGGTTGGTATGAATTCTCTGTACAATATATAGTTCCTAATAATAATGTAGCATTGGAAAACGGAGTATTTTCAGCTTATATATCTCCATCCCAATTGCAAGGATATATAGAGGCAACTAGATATATTTGTTACATAGTTGTTTATTTGGGACTCATATTCTTCTGGTATAATCTAGTTAAGACGGTTAGGGAATTAGAGGGGCGAATAAACAATGAGTGATTTATATGCAATAATGGTAATATCTGGAGAAGCCGAGAAACTCTATATGGCCTATATAACTGCAATAGGTTATGCTTCTTCTGGAAATAAAGTGTATATGTTCTTCACCATGGATGGATTAAGGGGAGTGACAAAGGAAATAGAGAAAATACAGCTACCTAACGTTAAGCCATTATCGTATTACTATGAAAATCTAATAGAATTAGGGGGAGATGACATAGAACTTGCAGCATGCGAATTCGGAATGAAAGTAAAAAATGTTGATCATGAAAGGCTATTGGATAAGGTTAAGGTAAGTGGTGTTTCGGAATTCGCATTAAAGAGCTCCGAGGCTAAAGCTACGTTAATCTTTTAAAAAGTTTTTTAGTATCAATATCGTATTTCGTAATATGAGCGTGATTGACGCAATCAATCTAACAAAGAGGTATGGCGATATTGAAGTACTTCATAGTCTTACATTCTCCATAGAGGATAGAAGCATAACCTTAGTAATGGGTCCTAATGGTGCTGGGAAGTCAACGCTACTAAAAATAATTGGCGGATTAATAAACAAGACCTCTGGCTATATAAGTGTTTTGGGAGAGGATCCTTGGAATAGCAATAAAATACCGAGAAAAGTCGGAATAATTTTGGATAGGCCTTTCTTGCCCCCATATTTGACCGTAATTGACATAATAAAGGAAGCCTCCAGCGAATTTAACTATCCTCTTAGCGACGCTAAAAGGTTATTAGAAGATTTCAATTTATTACATTTTGTAAAAAATAAAGTTAGAGAACTTTCAGCTGGTACTAAACAGAAATTACAAATAGTTTTTTCCTTAATGAAAAATCCAGAAATAATTATAGCAGATGAGCCTACAGCGAATTTGGACATAACATCACGATATGAGGTATATAACACTTTTGCAGTGTTGAGGGAGAAGATGGGTTTAACTGTACTCATCTCGTCACATATACCAGCTGAAATTTTAGCGTTTTCAACTCACGTCTTGGCAATAAACAATGGAATTATAAAGTTCTTCGGTAAAGTAGAAAAATTATTAAGAAACAATTTTCTAGAAGAGTTTTACATAGTGGTTGATAATATAGGTAAAGCTCTAGAGGCGTTAAAGGATAGGAAGATAGAAGTAATAGGTAATCAGCTAAGGATTTCAGGTAACTTAGCTGAAATTTCCAAAATCCTATCCAATGCAGGTGTGAGAATATTTTACGTGAGAAATTCTATAATAGATAAAAGCATCAAAGGGGAAACAGGATGGGAGTAGTCAATTTCCTAATCAAACATCGATATGGGGAATACGGATTACTCTCGTATATTGACTTAGAGGCAGCCTTGAGCGTTGGCGTAGTGGCCTCATTTAATTTCTTTCATCCACAAACTAGGAATGCAAATGTTGATCAACTCTTGTTTAACATAATTACGTCCACAATAGGTATAATATTATCAACACTAGTTATAAGGAATATAAGTCTAGGGATGGGTCAAGATCTTTATGACGGAACAATAATATCATTTCTACAAATGAGGGATAGGAGAACAATATTTCTTCTATCATATTTCATTGATGTTTTGCTAATAGGTGGACTATTTCTCTTGATTGCAGAATTAATATTTCTTCTATCATCATTTATCCCTCCTATGACATGGATAAGCGTTTTTGCATCCGAATATCTATTCCTCTGTAATACTTCCTATTTAATTACAATATTAACCAAAAGACCTTTCAGAAGCTTCTTCATAAGTATAAGCCTCATCTTCCTCGTTCTTGGAATAGAAATAACCGGTTATGCGTCTATATTTAATTACATTTTACCTCTAGATCTAGTTTTGGGTTACTTAGCATACTACGCTTTCATGAAGGTGCAAATATGATGAGAGTAGGCTTATATTTGATCTCTTTAGGTATTTTAATACTAGTACTAGGAGAGATAACGTTTCCTATAAACGCTACATTACACGTAAACAATAGCGGTATGTATATAATTCCTCAATGGTATGAGAAGGCAAAAGTAAGCGTGAGTAATGGAAGTTTTCTTATAGTGTTTCATAATTACACGTATATATTATTAGTTAAAGGGAATATCACTATTAAACCGGCCTCAATACTTTATGGAGTTGGCAATGCTAGTATTCTATTAGAAGGATACAAGATTTTTTATAATCAATCCTATATTGCAGTTGGGATCTTCCTCATAATATTAGGAGTTATTATAGAGGTCATTAGACTTATTAAAAGAAGAGTGGGTCAGCAATTTTAGCTTACATTATCTATATAGTTTCTAATTAATTTACCCATTGCTCTTCTTAAGGCTTGTAGTGTTGCTGCTTTACTTATTCCTAATTCTTCTGATAATTCTCTTAAATCTACTTTTTTAGGCCAATCAAAATACCCTAACCTATATGCCTTGTATATTATTTCAAATTCTTTACTAGTGAGCAAATTCCTCACGGATAGAATATTTTCATCTCTCTCAATAACCTTTAAACTATAAGTGTTTTCCTTCAGGCTAGGCAAGATAATTTCTTTGAATACTTTATCATCTATTACTAATGACCATCTTTCTAACCCGTTTGATATTTGTTCTAAAATGTAGTACGCACCCTTATTCATCAAGAGCTCGCTAATACCTCCCTTTAATTTAGCTGACAATAAAAATAAAGCCCTTAATTCGTTCTTAGTTCTAACAGTTTCAGTAATTTTTACTTTGATAATCCTATTGTTGGATTTAATTATATTAATTAGTTCATTTAGTACTATAGGGTCTCTGACGTAAGCTTCGGCTATTATATTTTCCTCCATCTTTTCAAGTGATGGCGTACGAGCTTTCATCACTACTCTCAACTCTTCTTGATCATACCTATCAGTTAGGAGAGTCCAATCGTCATGTGACAGGAGTACGCTATAACTTCTTATCATATTATACTTTTTTTAATCTGTAGTTAAATGTCTTTTTGTTTCAGTTTATTTCACAATTTCATTATTTATATATTTAAAAAGAAGATCTGAAGCAGGAAAGAGGTAAAAAGATAAGGAGTCAGCTCTTAATTCCAATTAACGTTCCTAGCTAAAATTGATAGCAATATCCCTATCCTTGGATAAATAACTTTGGCCTAAGATGTCAAAACCTTATAATGGAACTATAAATTTTTATTGCAACTGTTGAGAATAATGTGAAAGACAAGACGAATATATACTCTGGATTAGAGCACTTAAGCTAAAACTCATCTCCTCAACTAAAAATACTTCTAATGTAATAAATTTGTGATTTTCCCTTTTCATAAGCGTAACAAAATACTAGTATCAAGAATATTTAGCCAATAACATATCCTATCGCCAACAGGGAACCAACAATAATAATATCTAAAACTAATAATTAATTGTACGAGATTGAATTGAATAAAGCTAAATTATTATAAACAACTATAACCACGTATCGTGGTTTGCAATTACTATATGATGAAAACTGTTGGTTACTACAAAATAAGCTATAAGTTAAGTTTGTCATATGAGACAAAATCTAATAGGAAGAATTTGTCATATAAGACAAACTTAATTATCCATTTTCCAACTATACATTAATTTTAGGGGAAGAAGAACTCCTTGAAGTTATGACAGATTAGAATTACTGGTGAGTGAGGAGTAGTTCGCTGAATAATGATGGTGGATTTCTAGACATAGTTTTGCATGAAGATATAGCTGATGAATTAATTGTCTCATATTTCGATACGATCATATTAAAGGACATAATCGCTAGATATAAAAATTAGGGATGAGAGAAAGATAAGGATACTTGCAAAATATTATATTAGCTCTACTGGCAGTAGAATAACTTATAACAGTATTTCTAGAGTGTTAAAGATTCCTGTGAAAACAGTTGAGAGATATTCAGAGTAAATGGAAAAGGTTTATCTTGTTTTTCCTTAATAATTTCTCTTTTTCGGTCAAAGCGTTAGACGTTTCACCAAAGAAAGTTTACGTAACTGATAATGGCTTCACTAAGATATTTGGAAAGATAAGTCGTGGCATACTTTTAGAAACTTTAGTTGCACAATTCCTCTATAAGCTAGCGTTAAGAGAAAGATTTCAACTTTTTTATTGGCATGAAAATGAGGAAGTCGATTTCATACTTGTCAAAGATAATGTGGTTCAACCAATTCAAGTAGCTTATGAGATTAATAATGAAGAAACTCTAGAGAGGGAAATAAAGGGGATAAAGCTCTTCCTTAACAAGCTGAATTCAGACCAGTATAGGGATAAATTTATTATAGAAACACCGCAGATTATCGTTTATAGAGGAGAAGAGAAGAAAATAGAAAACATGAAGATTATTACAGCTAAAAAGTTCTTTCTAGAATCCCTGCATGAAACTAGGTAATATGCTGAAATCAACATTCTCAAATTAACCGTAACGGGTTTGGGCTTCATAGGATTTCATAATACTTGATATCAATTCTCAGCCCTTGGGCTTCACCGAAGTCCCGGAGCTCTGCCCCATTCATCCTTCTCTGCTCCATTAGCGGATTAACCTATATAGTCTACTGTTTGGGGTAGAAAGAAGTTAGATAGAACACATTTTATCGTCTGAATGCGAAATATATGGAAATCAAGGTTATTGTTCCTCCTACAATTTCTTGGATGTTTGGTATTTGGTGAAATATAGGTATTGCTAGTATTGTAGCTACAACTGGTTCGATCAACTCCGCAGAAGTTACTAAACTGATTGGTAACTTGTTTGCAGTATATATTACCGAACCATGGCCAATGAGAGTGGGAACTAACACTAAACCTAGCACAGCTAGTGTTGATATTAGGTTAATATCGCCTACACCGTAAAATGGAAGAACTGGGATCATGAAAATAGAGGATATTAGATAAATAATAGGTATGGTCGAAATGGGATCATAATCTAGTTTAGAAAGAAAATATGTGTAAATGGCAAATGAGATTGCTGATAGTATAGCAAGTACATTACCAACAATATATCCAAACGAAGTGTTAAAATTCATAACAAATATTCCTATGACTGCCATAATTATGAAAGGATCAATTTTTTTCTTGAATAACATTGCGAATATCGGACTAGTAGAGACTAAGATCGTCGAGGAGGCTATTGTAGTTAGGAATACGCTAGAAACGAAGAATACCATATGAAGAGAAAGAAACAGAGACGGTAAGATAAATCGTTTTAAGATTATTTTCCTTTCTCTCTTTACCGTAAAGGGAAGAAGGAGAATTCCCGCTAGTAAAAATCTTAGAAAAGTTATGAAGGGAGGAGTTATAGTACAAAATTTTACAAAGATCGCAGCGGTTCCAAAGGCTATACCTCCTAAAAATAAAATTATTTTATTCTTCACATTATGAAAAGTAATTAGTAGGATATTTAAGTATTAAGAGATTATGGATTTTTGGAATGTAGTGAACATTGTTGTGAAGAACCAATTGTTAAAGAAAATAAATGAAGGGTTTTTTGAAATTGGTTAAATTAAAGCGAACAGAGGTGAGTTCTTAAACGAAATAAATATACATAGTAAATCTCTAAGTAAACCCTTAATTAATTCTATCAAATGATTAATGATCGTAAATATTCTCAATAGGTTAACCTGCTCGTGCAAAGGCAGTTAATTCTCTTTAATCTTTCAGTTAACTTTAAAGTATATTTCGGTTACGATATCTTGTGTTTTTTAATAACTTTGCTGTTTACGTAAAAGATCTAGTTAAAACATATAACGGCAAAGTAAAGGCACTTAACGGAATTAACTTAGAAGTTGAGTGGGGCACTGCGTTCGCCCTTTTAGGTCCTAACGGCGCAGGAAAGACGACCTTAATCAGAATATTAACAACTCAAATACCACCGAGTGGAGGGTCAGCTTATGTGGGCGGTTATAATGTAACTGAGGATGCAAACGCGGTTAGAAAAATAATAGGGTATGTACCTCAAGAGATAAGTGTTTGGACTGATCTTACAGCATATGACAACTTGCTAATTTACAGTAAAATTTATGGTATACCCTCATCTGAAAGGAAAGAGAAGATAGAGTATATTCTAGATAGGTTAGGGCTATACGAGGTCAGAAACGATCTAGTAAAGACTTTTTCTGGAGGGATGATAAGAAGATTGGAAATAGCTTGTGCCCTTTTAACTATGCCTAAGATTTTGTTTTTAGATGAACCTACGATAGGATTAGATCCTGTCGCTAGGAAAACCGTATGGGAGGAATTGAGGAAGTTTAAGGAGGAACATGAGATGACTATATTTTTTACAACACATTACATGGACGAAGCTGATATATATTCGGATAAGATAGCGTTAATTGATAAGGGAAAGGTAGTAAAGATTGGGACTTCTGAAGAACTTAAGAGGAGTATAGGTAATGTCATTGTTTCCTTTGAAGTTGAGGATGCGAACTCAGAAGTTTTGAACAAAATAAAATATATATCAAACGTTGAGGATGTTATAGTTAAAAATAATCAAGTCACCGTTATCGTTAAGGATGTCGATACAGCTTTGCCAACTCTGATAGATTTCATTAGAAATAATGGTGTAAAGTATAAGAGGATAGAGATAAGAGAGATAACTCTGGATGACGTATTTATAAAGTATGTGGGAAGTAGTATAGATGTGAGAGGAAGAAGTAGCGAAGTGAGACAAGTGAGAAGCAGAATTAGGAGTGGTTAGAGTTGGTTAACGTAATAAGTTATATGGCTACAATGCTTGAGCTAGAATTAAGGAAATTAAAGAACGATAGAATGGAACTATACACTAGAGCAATACAACCAATGCTTTGGTTAGTACTTTATGGCACGGTGATAAGTAGAATTAGAGCAATACCAACTGGTGGAATACCCTATATTGATTACATAACACCCGCAATAATCATACAATCTTCAACCTTCATCTCAATATTTTACGGTTTAACCTTAGTTTGGGAAAGGGAATCCGGAATACTGAAGAAGCTAATAACTACTCCATTGCCTAGGTATTCCATAGTCATAGGCAGATCTTTTGCGTCTGGGATAAGAAGTCTATTCCAAATATTAATCATAACAATAATAGCGCTTCTTCTTGGTGTCAAATTCTATAACGTGTTTTACTTCATTACAGCCTCACTGATTATATTTTTCGTGTCTAGTGGCTTTGCTTCCCTATCAGTTGTAATAGCCTCTTTCATGAAAACCAGAGAAAGATTTATGGGAATAGGACAAGCAATTACTATGCCCCTATTCTTTGCTAGCAACGGGCTGTATCCCATAGAACTAATGCCGAGTATACTGAAATATATCGCTTCAGCTAATCCATTAACTTATATTATAGATATTTGTAGGAGGCTAATGATAACTGGTAACATGGATAGTGTAGTGGGAGATGTTTTAGCCATTTTAATATTTAATATAACAATGTACTTCTTAGCATCTATAAGGTTCAAGAAGATTATAGAGTAATTTTATCCAGTTAATCCATAATACTTCTGTAATTAAGATTTCTTTATGAGGAAAATATGGGGATTTAAAACTCTATTTAATCTATATAATTGATATGATAGATAAGCTTATAAGTTTCTTTATCCAATTACGACAGGGCGAAAAGAAATGAATTACTTCCCAATCCTTTTAGGTTTAATAGCTGGATGCACAGTAGCTATAGGTGCAATAATAATATCTAAAGGGAAATTCAGCAAAACAGCAATTGGATATCTAGGAGCATTTACTGGAGGAATACTCTCGTATTTAGCATTAGATACAGGCTCGGGAGCTGAAGAAATTGTTACCAATTTCTTATCGGCTAAAGACTACCTAGATTTCATCTTTGCCCTTATCTTAACTTCAATAGGACTAATAGGAACATGGTTGCTTTTAAGTCTTCTAGAAAAAAACCCAAGTGGTGAAGGATTACCACTAGTAGTTGCCAGTGGTTTAGGATTTCACAACATAGGCGAAGGCTTTGCCATAGCTGCTGCATTATTGTCAGGGTCAGTAGCTGCAGCCTGGGCTTTCACAATAGGCTTCGCTGTTCACAACGCAACTGAGGGATTTGCAATATCGTCACCAGCAGTAATGTCAAAAAAACAAATGGGACTAAAGGCTCTAATAACCCTATCCCTACTTGCTGGTTTACCCACTACCTTAGGGGCTTCAATATACTATCTTGGAATCTCAAACGGAATATTCTTAGCGTTTCTTAACGTAGTTGCCTCAGCTTCCCTAGTATTCGTTATGATTAGGATTAACATAAATGCAGCATCCCTACTTGGTGGATTTAAGGCTAGGTTCTGGACTTGGTTATTTATAGGAATAGCGACCACTTACGGACTCGAAGTATTGCTGGATATATTAGGAGGAGCTACTTTCTAATCAAAATATTAAAGCCGTGTAGCGTTTATTTATTTATGAGATTAGAAGGTGTAGTAGTCCCATTAATCACACCATTTTTAGAGGACTACTCAATAGATAAAGAAGGTCTTAAATGGCTAGTATCTTACTTAAGTGAAAATAGGGTTAATGGAATATTCGTAAATTCAAGTGTAGGTGAGTTCGCTAGCCTAACTTTAGATGAAATGAAACTCGTGGCAAAGATAGCATTAGATTCAAGAAAAAGTGACAATACTCTAATTTTCGCTGGAGCTTCAACGAACTTCACTGAGGAAACCATAAAATTGGCTAAGGATTTTAAGGATATCGGAATTGACGCGATAGTGGTAATGGCCCCGTATTTCTTTAAGGTAAGAGAAGAAGAGTTGTTGAACCACTTTTCCATGATAGCTGAGAAAGTGGATCTTCCTATTATTATATACAATATACCACTCTTCACCGGAATTGATATACCAATCTCAGTTTACAAGAAACTAGTATCTCAATACTCTAATATAATTGGAACTAAAGTAACCCTAGATAGCCTAATTTTCTTCAAGAAGTTGATAAGTGAAATAAGAGAAATTAGAAAGGACTTTTCAATTCTTACAGGGTTTGACGAGTACTTATTGCCACTTCTATACATGGGTGGGAATGGTGGAGTAATGGGACTAGCCAATGCCATTCCGAAACTCCATTTAAAAGTTTACGAAAGTTGGAAAAATGGTAATTACTCAGAGGCAAATAAATATTGGGTTGATGTGTTAAATATAACTAATATTTACGACTACTGCAACTCATATACTGCATCCATAAAATTACTACTTAAGGTATTGAATATGCCGATAAAGAACGTAGTAAGGCCACCTTTAACAATATGTGAAGAAGAGAGCAAAATACGGGAGAAGATAAAGGGTCTCTCATCTTTTTTCACAAATAGCGAATAACCTAGTTGGCCCTCCCTCAGCACCAACAATTTTTAAAGGCGCATAAAAGAACAGCGCTTCACCATTTCTACACTCTTCTAACACCTTTCTCATATTGTTGACACTTTCCAAAATTATTATACCATTACTAAGTAGTCTATGGTGCACATAAACCACTTCATCCCAGCTCGTTCTGGTAGGATACTCCTTACCAGCCCAACCTGCAATACTCATGCTTTCTATCCCCACAGCCCTTATCTTTTTACTCACTAAGTAATCAGCACCACTTGAATCGAGGTAAGGCCAATTATATAAGAAATCTTCCTTACCCCTCATTGCCGAGAAACCAGTATAGAGCATTACAACGTAATTCCCTTTTATCTTATCATCAAACTTCTTTAGATCATTACTAGTTATTGGTTCTCCCAACTTTTTATAGCTTAAATCTAGAACGTTACCATAGCCTATAAATTTCATTATGTTAAACTTCTCAACACTTTCTCCATTAGGTACGAAATGTAAAGGAAGGTCTATGTGCGTGCCAGAATGTAACCCCATATATACCGTTGAAAGTGTAACCTCACCATATTTATTACCTTTCCTAAAGTATTCATGTTTAAATGGAGGATCCCCAATATATGTTTGCATTCCATTGAACATGTCGTAAGTCATATCTATTAGTAATAACTCACTCCTTGACAATTGTTCGAATAACTCCTTAATCATATTTGGAAAATAAGCTATTACTATAATAACGTTTTCGCTAATCTGTTAACAAAAACTATAAGGGAACATAATTATTCAAATAGGGATGTTATCATGATAGACTAAAAAACGTTTTAGTTACTTTATGACTTGCGTCTTGGTGGTAAGTAGATTATTTCCATTCTGATCGAATATTTTTATTTTCCCTGATTTAATTAAGAGATGAGTTTCAATTCCAGTCTCTAATGGTTCTTCCGCGTCCACTATTATATCTATATTTTCGTCAGCTACTGGAGATACCACTATCTTAAATATACCCGCACCATAGCTGACTAGCTTCACTTTTACAATACCAGCATCTATGTATTTATCTAGTAAGGTGTCAGAAAGTGTTAAATCATCTGGTCTTATTCCTATAACTATATTGTTCATTCCTTTTAGGTCTATATTATTTAGAGGTATTTTTAGATTACCTATCATCGCGTTATTTTCAATCACCTTCGCCTGTAGCAAGTTTATTTCACCGGTTAGTCTAGCTATTAGATCCGTTGCTGGATATTCATATATTTCAGTTGGACTACCTATCTGAGCGAATTTTCCATGAACAATAACTCCAGCCTTATTCGCTATTGCAAATATGTCTGCTGGATCATGGGACACTATTAACGTAGTCAACTTTCTCTCTCTTTGTATCTTCCTTACTAAAGCTCTAGCGCTTTCCCTAATCTGTGTATCCAGATTGCTGAACGGTTCATCTAATAGAAGAACTTTAGGATCTTTTACTAAAGCCCTAGCTATTGCAGTTCTTTGCATTTGACCTCCAGAGAGCTCCTTAGGATATCTATTCAAAACACCAGATAAACCTAATTCTTCGGCAACTTCCTTAACTTTATTTTCTATCTTATCTTTAGGAACCTTAGACAGCTTTAAAGGAAAAGCTATATTATCGAAAACAGTCATGTTAGGGTACAGAGCCCAATTCTGAAAAACCATTGCGATACCTCTTTTCTCTGGACTTATGACAACTCTACGTGGTGACGATACCACATCATTGTCAAAATATATATAACCGCTGGTCGGTTCCTCTAACCCCGCTATTAACCTCAGAAACGTAGTCTTACCATGACCACTTGGTCCTAAAACACCAAAGGACATCCCTGAATCTATTTTTATTGATATATTATCCACTGCTTTTACTTCTGTTTTACCTTTTTTAAATATCTTTGATAAATTTTCCACTCTAATTGTGGTCATATTTACACCCCTTTAGCTCCGCCACCTAGTGCTGCTAGTCCACGTATAAAATATCTTCCAAGAAATATAAATATTATCAACGGTATTAAGGAAGAAATAACTCCAGCTGCAAAAGACCTATTGTAAATTAACGCATATGCCGCTGTATAGAATCTAGCAGCTACTGGTAACATTAACATGTTCGGCGTATTTGTAAGTATTAATGGTATGAAGAACTCATTCCAAATCTGCAGGAAAACGAATATTAAAGTCGATAAAAACCCAGGGAATATTAATGGAAAAACAACTCTCCACAAGATAGTCCAATCTCCAGCTCCATCCATCCTAGCAGATTCTATTAAGTACTTAGGAACTACTGGAATAAATATTGACATTAATAATGCGGAAGTTGGTACATAGAATATTAGCATAGCGAATATTAACCCTATATAAGTATTGTAGATATTTAATGAAGTTTCTAATTCAATTAATGGAAACGTAACTGTTTCTATAGGCAAGAATGTCGCTAAAGCTATTATGGAAAATAAGGTATTGCTTAATATTCCATGTTTCTCACTAAGTATGAAGAAGAAATAGGCAGTCATTGTCCCTATTACCACTGATAATAGTACCGATGGTACGACTACAAGTAAGTATCTCAACATTGTTGGTTCTAGTCCGGGAATAGTCGCATATCCAAACCATGCAAAGGCATAAGCGTCAAGAGATGGCTTAGAAGGAGGTAGGAGTATTGGAGTACTGGCTGCTTCTAAATTGGACTTTAAACCCCCTAAAATCATTGCATACAAGGGAACTAACCACATTATAACGAGTATTCCAGCTACTATTTCTAATAGCGCGTATTTAATCGAATTCGTTATATAGTTTCCCTTACTTATGGATCTTTCCATCTTATTTCACCTCCTAAACACCCATTTCTTTAATCCGAGTATTGCATAAGGAATAATTACTACGGCGGCAATTAATGCCACTAAGGAAGATAAAGCTGAGGATAGAGAGAAATACTCAGTACTGAACAAAATATAAATGTATTCTACGAGACTCATCATATTCGGGTTTGTGGGTCCTCCTATAGTAAACGGTACGGTAAATATTCTAAAGGAGAATAAAAATAGTAGAGCTGTAGATACTATAAGACCATTCATTGAGTTTGGCAATATAATCCTAAATAGTAAATAGAAGTTATTTGCACCATCTATTTTAGCAGCCTCAATAATAGATTTATCTACGCTCATAAACGAAGCAAGATAGAATAGAACTGCTAACCCCGTATACGCCCATGTTTCTATAATTATCATTCCTGCGTAAATAGTGGGTTGCGTAGTCAGCCAAATTATATTTGGAAAATGAAACACTCTTAAGATCAAGTTAATGCCTGTTTGTGGATTAAATAACCATTGCCAAGTGATCGCATAAGTAGAGGAAGGGACTGCTAAGGGATACAGAAATACAGATAGGTAAATTGCTCTTCTTGTATTACTCTTTATAAAATATAAAATTCCAGCTCCTAATATTCCTAATATATTCCCAATTGCAACAGCAGTTATAGTGTATACAATTGTGTGAGTAACGGCCAGATTAAAAAAGTATTCTGAAAATAAAGTTTGATAAGTACTTATCCCTGCAAAGGTAGGATGTAAATTAAATAACGACCAATTGAGAAGTGAGAAGTAAACATTGAGACCTAACAAATATATCAAAAAAGCGGCAAATATAAGACCAGGTATAGACATTAGGATTGCTCCCTTTCTCATAATTTATCCACCTAAGTATAAATCAGAATTCAAGATTAAAAATTTAGATAAAAAAACATTAGAAAAAAAGTTTATCTTATTTATAAAGGAATTTACGAAAGATTTATATCTAGTTTGATCTAGATATATCATCAATAGAACCAGCAATGGATAAGGTAGCAAATTTAGGCCGTTAGTGATGTAATAATTTACATTATTAACCTTGTTGATATCTTGCTGTTGTCCAAGTTTTTTCAAATATGGTAATAAGTAGTGAGGTGGTGTTAGCAAGAATGATGGAGTATAGCTTGAGTTAAATGTATAAGTACTTGGATTAACCCATGGTGGCAGATAGTCACCAAATGGATTTCCTCTTTGTCCCACAAAGCCAAAACCGTCTTTCGCAGCTATTTGCCATTCATGGAATGTCATATTTTCAGCCTTGAACAGTGCAGCATTAAAGGTGGGGATATATGATGAACCTTGCTCTTGCAAGTTCAATTCTTGTGCTATGAGGAAGTAGAACACATCATCAAATAACGTTCCATCGGCAAATGCCCATGTAAAGTTCTGAGGTGGGGTATGTAATAAGGCTTGATAATCGTACCACTGCATTGGAGTAGAATAGTAATCTGTTGAATTAGCCCATACTGACACACCCTTGTAATAAGTCCATATTTTCTGTCCTTCATACGAAGTCCAGAATTTTGCGAAGTTTATAGCAGCTTGTTCTTGTGGATTATTAACAGTAGGAATCGCAACTGAATCCATGTCTATGACGTAAATACCTTGTGTACCGGGGAATGGTATTGCCATTAATGTAACATTAGACCAATTTAGATAGGGCTGTACTGCAGGATAAGTTGTAGTATTGTACCATATGGCTGCGTATTCAGCTAGCCAGTTGCCACCAGCTTCGAATACAGCTTGCCCCTTTATCACTAATGCTAAAGCGGACCATATAGATTGGCTTTGCCAACTTGGAATCACAGAATTTTGACCTACAAATTGCAAGAATACACTATCAGTTTCATTAATAATCTTTTGGACTGTTACGTTATTTAAGTTAAGCACACCATACATTAGCTCATTTGATAATTTAGCAGCACCTGCAGCTCCATAATATTGAGCGGCTACAGAAAGGAATATTGCAAACCACAAATGTAGTTGTTCATATCCACCTTCAGCACCTGACATTGCCCATGGATTAATCCCATGTGATTCTAATTGCTGAGTATCGTAAATTAGCAAACTTAAATTGGTAGGTATAGGCAAGTTGTACTTCTTAAGGATTTGAGGATTGAAGTACAACTCCTCAGCTCTGTGAACGTTTGTTGGAGCACCGAATATTGTTCCATTATAAGATATGGCCATAAGTGCCTCCGTAACACCCTTCTGGAATAGTCCTTCTTGGGCCAAGAGTGGGGTCATATTATATAAATCGTGGGGATTAGGTAGTAACTCTACATAAGAAAGTACTTCTGGACCTCCATGAGCCCAAAATATACCTTGCAATTTACCAGCTTCAATATCGTTAATTACAACATATCTTTCCTCTACACCACTAGCTCCCGGTAATGAGGTAAATTGCACGGAGTAACCTGGATAGTAGATTGAAAAGTTTCCTGCAAGCCACTTTAATCCTACAGGGTCTTCAGCACCCCATGGATTTATAAAGTCTACCACGTACGATGAAGCAGTTGATGTTGTTGTAGTTGTAGTAGAGAATAAAGTAGAGGTTGTTGATGGAGTTGTCACTGAAGTTAGTGAACTACTAGTAGTTGTAGAAGGGGGCTTACTAGAACTGTAGTATGCAGCCAAACCTCCAGCAATAGCAGCAATTACAATCACTACTACAATTATTATTATTATTGCAGTTCTAGAGATTGCCTTATATATTTTACGTTTTGACATACTCTCTAATATCTTTGTGACCATTAAGTATTTTATAAATACCAAACCTAACTTGTTTAGCATTTATATATATTTCCGTAAAAAGGTCTAATTCAGATATTCTAGAACCCTATACTTCACCTCTAAAAACTCTCCTCATGATTTTCCCAGAAGGAGTTTTAGGAATATCATCCACAAATTTAACTTTCCTGGGAACCTTATATGGAGCTAAATGTGCTCTACAATACCTTATTATATCCTCAGCCAAGGCATCTGAAGGTGAATATCCCTTCTTGAGTTTTACGTAAGCCATAACACTTTCTCCTCTATACTCATCAGAAACTCCAACGACTACTGCCTCATCTATAGCGTAATGTTGGTATAGAACTTCCTCAACCTCTCTAGGCATTACCTTAAAGCCTGAGGCGTTTATTATATCCTTCTTCCTATCGATAATGTAAACCCAATTATTTACTATCTTCCCTATATCCCCAGTTGGAAGCCATCCATCTTTAAATTCACCCATTTTCCAATACCCATTAACCACTTGCGGTCCCCTAACTAATATTTCCCCATCCTCTCCTATCATCACCTCGGTATTATACACTGGAATTCCAGAACTCACAATACCGTATTCTTGCTCAACTGGTAAACCGCCTTCATAAGGATATGGCCATAACGTAGCGGGGGAAGTGGTTTCTGTTAGCCCCCAGGCCATGTAAATCCAATACCCCACTTTCTTCCTCCACTCTTCTTCAATAGCCTTTGGCATGGCCATTCCTCCAGAGGACCAAAGTCTCATGCTTGACAAATCTTGCTTATCTAATGCGTTAAGCATAGCCATATATGCAGTTGCAACAGCCATTGTTAACGTCGTTTTATTCTCCTCAACGATTCTTAGGGAAAGATCCGGATCAAACCTAAATGAAGTGTGAATGGATGAACCAGAGAGGATTGAAGTTGTAATGTGAAATATTTGCCCCGTTATATGGAAAAATGGCGCTATGCCTAAAATCTTATCGTTTCCATTAAACCTGAACCATTCCCTATAGATGTATGATGAAGCGTAAATGTTGGAATGGGTTATTGGAACTCCCTTGGGTTTTCCAGTAGTTCCAGAAGTGTAAACTAAAAGGGCTAAATCGCTACTAGCTACCTTGACGTCGTCAATTCTCTTATTGCTCTTTAAGTCTAATTCTTCTTCACAATCATCAACAATCTTCCACTTCTCCTTATATTCTGGAGGGATTTCATGGAAAGTATTTGGGTTAGTGTGTATAGTTTGGATTAGATTCTTTACTTTTGACTCACATGAAGCTATTGCAATCTTAGCGTTTGAATCGGATATAAGGTACTTTAATTCATTTTCAGTATACGAGGGGTTTATCGGTAATATGATTCCTCCTAATTTCCAAACAGCGTATTCTGCTATGATGAACTGAGGAATGTTTTGTGTTGAAAGTATTATTACATCCCCCTTTTTGACGTATTCGGATAATTGGGATGCTACAGAATTGACCATCATTCCTAGCTGTTGAAATGTTATTTTAGTACCAAAGTAATTAATAGAAACTTTATCCTTAAACTCGTTTATACTTTTCTCTAATACTTCAACTTGTGTTTTAGATGTCCAACTTTTCTTTTCCCCACTTATTATCATTATAAGTTTTTTATGGCCTTATGGTAATTAAGTTTCCTCTTTATCTGTACACGATAATCATGGATAATCTATATTTCCAAAGATAAATATAACTACTATATGTAAAGCATTTTGTTTATAAAATTCTTCTTGCTATATAATTTACTTATGAGTAAGAGAGGAGAAGAAGATGTTTACATGAAAGGTACCGGGTTTGAGATAATAGGAGTTAGACCAATACCCAAAAACTCCAGATATATGAATACCTCAAAAATCTTCATCTTCTGGCGATGGCAAGTGCATCTGCCATAACTCCTCTAATAGGTTATCTATTGCAAAACGTAGGTCTTTACTATTTGTTAATGTCATTTACCATTTCACTTTTAATCGGTATTATACCAGCTGGATTATTTTCTGAAATGGGTAGACAATTTCCGGTCCCAGCCCTAGTAGTCTCTAGAAGAACGTGTGGGTACTTAACTTCCAATGCGTTATCATTACTCTATACTGTAGTTAACATAGGATGGTTTGGGTTAAATGATATTACTGGTGGATTAATAGTAGCTTCACTGACTCACACTAATCCCGTAATATGGTATATTGCGTTCGGCATTATTCAAATAATGTTGGTACTTTACGGAGCTAAACTATTAGAGTACTTTTATAGATATACTGCACCGCTACTTATCATCTGTTATGCAGTTTTGACGTATTTTCTCTTTATCTATTTCAAAATAGACTGGAACCGAATCTTAAATACTGGTAACGTTGATTGGGGACTTGCCGTAGGTTTAGTTCTGTCTTTCTCGATCTTGTCATGGACTTATAAAATCTCAACTGCGACCAGATTTGCTAAAGAAGAAGGGAACAAAGTAACATATTTCATAGCCGCACCTTTAGGAATAATGATTCCAGTTTACTTAATGGGAATATTGGGCTATATATCACAAGTGTCTGCAGGGAACTGGAACATACCAGCAGTATCATTTCCCGTAACAAGCGGTCTAATAGGGATAATAATAGCCATAGCGTCAATTGGTGCATCCTTAGCAATACTCCACACTAATGCGATGAACTTATACCCAGCAGTTGCTGACTTATTAACCGCATTACAGCCAGTATTGAAAAAAAGGGAAAACATGACACAACCCATTGCAGCAATCATTTTAGGCATAGCCGGTTCCATTGCAGCAATTTTAGGCATATTACAAAATGCTACTAACTTCCTTCTTTTCGTAGGAGATATTATATTTCCATACACCTTCATTGTGTTAATAGATTGGTACCTTAGAATATGGCCTAACATGAAACAAGGTAAAATAGCCCCAAATGACTTCTATTCTTTTCAAAAATCAATACGTGATAATTTAAACCCATATGCACTTGTTGCTACAGTAATAGGGACTATCCTTAACGTTATTAGCATACCAATGCTGACTCCTTTATTCAATTACTTCCCGCAAGAACTTTTCGGTTCTTTAATAGGAGCACTACTATATTATCTATTTATAAAGTTAAAATTGGTAAAATAATAAGGGATAAGTATGGTTAAAATAATTGGCATGATACACTTACCTCCACTACCCGGTTCGCCTAGGAATACTATGAGTTTAGAAGAAGTTGTGGAGTATGCATTATCAGAGGCCAAAACGTTGGAAAAGGCTGGAGTTGATGCTATAATTGTTGAGAATTTGGGAGATTACCCGTTCTTCAAAGATCAGGTTCCCGCAATTACTATAGCGTCAATGGCTGTAATAGTTAGGGAAGTGGTTAGGAATTCATCACTGGAAGTTGGCGTTAACGTATTAAGGAATGCATGCATTCAAGCCTTTGAAGTAGCTCACGTTACTGGTGCTGACTTCATAAGATGTAATGTTCTTAATGGAGCTTACGTCACAGACCAAGGTATAATAGAGGGAAGGGGAGCAGAGTTATTAAGAGACAAGAGGTATCTGAACTCCAATATTAAAATTTACGCTGATGTTCACGTAAAACACGCTTATCCCTTATATAATGTCGATATTGAAATCGCAGCAGAAGATCTTGCTGAAAGAGGAGGTGCTGACGCAATTATCGTTTCCGGTCCAAGAAGCCCCATCCCCCCAGATATACAAAATGTAATAAAGGTAAAGAAGGCTGTAAAGTTACCCGTTCTAATAGGTAGTGGGATTTCTCTCTCAAATTTCAGAAAATATTGTGAGGTAGCAGATGGGCTAATAATAGGTGAGAGCGACTTTAAGATAAATGGTGAAATTGGAGGAAGAAGCAATGGGGAAAGTTACGCTAAACTGGTTAAGGAATGTAGATCTATCTCGCCAATGGTGTAATGAATGAGGCATTTCATAATTGATTGTGATACAGCTGAGGACGATATAATGAGCTTAATAATGCTGCTAAAACACAATATAAACGTATTGGGAATTACAATAGTTGAAGGAAACGTTGATTTCGACCAGCAAGTTAATACAATGCTATGGGCCTTGGAGTTTCTAGATGTTAACATTCCAGTATTTCCGGGTAGTAGGAGGCCTTTAGTAAAATCGTTCAGAACAGTTGAACAAGTCCACGGGAAGAGCGGAATAGGAGACGAAATAGTCAGGCCAAAGCAGTTAAGGCCAGAAAATAAGCATGCAGTTGATGCGATTATAGACTTCTGTGAAAGGTATTTTGGTGAGGTTGAATTTTTAGCAATATCCCCTCTCACTAATCTAGCCTTAGCGTATTTAAAATACCCTAGATTAACAGAATGCATTAAGCATGTTTACATAATGGGAGGGACGATTTATGGTAGGGGAAATATAACTCCAATGGCTGAATACAATTTTTGGGTAGATCCAGAAGCTACTAAAATAATTCTGCACGCTGGTTTCAACAAAACAATTGTCCCATGGGAAGTTGCAGTCGCAAACGCAATTGACTCCAGTACTTGGGAATATATAAAATCCCTTAGTACGAAATTATCTAACTTTTACATCAAAATATACTCTCATTACAGAAAATTTTCAATGGAGAGGCAAAGAATGAGGGGGAAATCCTCATCCAGATGTAATAACAACTGCAATAGCAATAAATCCAGAGATTATAAAGAAGTCCTATAACGAATATGTTGATATAGAGACCAATGAAGGGTTAACTAGAGGTGCTCTGATAATAGATTATGTTGAACCTGGGCATCTCCTAGGAAGCGGTAAGCCTAATGCTACGATAGTATATGAAATACATTATGATAAATTCGTAAAGATGCTACTACACTCCCTAAGCTGAATAATTATATAAAGTCAGAAATTTTTTTGAGTACATTTCTCAAAGAGAGGGACACGCTCATCTTACTAACTCCCAGTTGCTCAGCTAGCTCTTGAGAGTTCCTATCTCTAGGCACATTGAAATAACCTAACTCCCTCGCTTTTCTCAATAACATTCTCTCCTTTTCTGTTAATATCATCTCTAACGAGTTCCTACTTATCACTTTAAATATTATTTTCTCATCAACGTCCTTCTCCACAAAATTAATAATTTTTACCCTATCATCCTTCATTAGGGCACTAACAACTAAAGCCTTAACATCTTTTGGCACTATAATGTCATATATTTCTTTACCATCTTGTATAGTAGTTCCAATGATAGAAGTCCCCTTAGCCCTAAGTTTACTTATCATTGTGCTCTCAGCTTCTTGTAACATCGATATTAAGTAGATCGAGTATTTGTTACTATCACCAGCTACCTCTGATATATTAAAGTCTATAATACTCCTATCTTTGGTCATGATATTCTTAATCTGTGCTTTAATATTTTCTCTACTTCCTCTGATAATAGCTATCCTAGTTGCCTTAAGTATATCAAAACTAGAGTATTCAATATTAATTAACGTATCAATATAATTTCCGCTTGTGAGCTCTGACCAGCATCCATGATGTGAAGCTACTACGTTAATGTACTTATGGCTCACATGTTCATACTTTTTTTAAAAGTTTAAAAGCTTTCTAATTATACGTCGGTAATAACATTTCCATCAACCTAATTACATACTTTTTCCTTAGAGGCTAAGGTACAATGTGCTCAAGAAAGGTTCAAACTAGCCTTCCTTAATCAGTAGGTATTTGGTTAATGTCGCTAAATTCCTTCGAGATCTTAAAGTCACTTCCAGTCCTATTTAAAGGTTCTTTCAAATTTATCTGGAGTTCACTAAAAAAGTATAGAATTTCAATGTGGTTTATTGAGTCTAAATTCAGTATTTTCGTCCGTTGGGAGTATATTCAGTGCCTGCATTTGGTAATGAATCCTAGATGCATCTACATTTCAGATAAGCTTAAGGAAATTACGTGGAGGTCATCTATGAAAAGTAAAAGCTAAAAGAAGAGGGTGGGATAATAGATGTGAATTTATTAGATGAAAAATTGGAATTTAGGTAAGTTTAAATATAAAAATAAAGAAACCAATAATGGCTTGTCTTGTTATCAGAATTATTCAAAATAATAAAAAATTCAGTACCTTTACCTACCTAGTAATACATTACTACTGCTTAGTGTTGAATTAGCTTCAAATTTTTTATTCCTAAAAGATAGTTTGTGCGTCATAAAACGAGAACTTTAAAAATATATACTCCTACTGTATTATCATTAATAAAGAACTTGCAGTAAGCATGAATAATTTTTATAAATTGTACCCATTAGAATGCCTTTCATAATGAAAAGAAATGAACTCATCACTATGTTGAAATGTATTATGTTCATTAAACTCCGGTTAGAGATTAAGATTGTTTTATCAAAGATTATAAGGGTTTAAATAGCGGTTTTAACCTATAAATACTTATAGTAAAATTTAAACATGACATAGTTCTTTGTATAATTAAATTTAATTCAAAGTTATATTATTTCATATTGAGGAGTTTCCTTTTAATTGTACACTGACTGACGTCAAAATAAGTTATGAATATCATTGTTTTGTGGTTAACTCTAGAATTATGCAGATATTCATAATTAGTTACCTTGATATTACCTATGTAAAATACATAAGGGAGTACCGCAATAATAACATTACCACTAGTACGAGCAAATGTTTTCCTTTTACGTCTTTGAACACTGGTAAAACCGCTTGAGTAGAATGGATAAAATAAAAAATGCAACGAGTTTCTTCACATCTTCCTAACTCAAATAAAAGGAAGTTCTCAGAACGTTGGAACAACTAAAGGTAATTATAACAAGCCTAGATCACAATATAAAGAGAGTGAGATATGTGAAGATAAACTTCCTATAAGCCTAACTTTTGGTTATAGTTTACACTGGAATAAGGAGTGTGGTCAACAATTTAATTAATTTGAAATTAATCGTATAAGTTGCTTTTATTACAAAAATAAATTGTTTTTATTTGGCGTAATACCTTTTTGGATGAGCACGGGAATACTCCATATGTTCATTATTTGCTCACTAACAAAAATCCCGTGCTCACCCAAGTTATTTTAATCCTAATGGAGTATATTAATCTTAAGCCAAGATTTCACGTTAGGGAGGAGGTCGCGTTAGGCTTAGCGAGTTATCTAGCTGGCTTATCCTCTTGGAGGACTACGTTACCACACTCCACTTTGCTTTACTATTATAAGAGGCTTGGTAGGGTTAAGTATGTAGTGTCCTTGAGTCTTTACGCTATTGACGAGACTAAGGTTGTTTGCGTTAGGGGTAATTACTATTATGTTTGGATCGTTAGGGATGTTGTGACAAAGGCTATTCCTTTCTTCATGGTCACTAGCTTGAGGAGTGGTTTTCACGTGTTAATAGTCCTAGTTAACATGAGGGGGATTGAGGAGATTGCGAGTAAGTACTTTAAGAGGGTTGATCGAGTGGTTTACTTGCATGATGGTTTACCAGCTTATAATGCATTTGATTGGTTTAATGTTGGGCACAAGTGGGTTACGTTTGGTAGGAGGGATTACGCTGAAAAAGGACATTGAAGCATAGGCTCTCCTCTATGGACTTTCATTTCCCTTGGAGTTCAAATAGGTTAACGAGTTGACTCTCGACCTTCTTCCTAATCTACAAAATTCCTGATCACATACTAACAAGTTAACAAAAGGTTTATATACGGATAAACGAGAGAGTAAAGAAGAAATATAGGTAAGTAGGTGATATATATGAAAATAAATAATAAATTGGAGAAAACAAAATATGCAGTTCTCTCTATTCTTATATCTATAATATTAATATCTGTAGTATCTACATATATAGTCTCAGCACAATCACCACAACAAAATCCAGCCGCTTCATATAATTTCCCATATGCCTCTAATTATCCTATATTTAGTGTAGCTAATGGTGCTGGTCCTTTTCAGCCTAATAATTGGAACATATTTAATCCAACCATCTCAAGTCTCGATAACGGTCATGTTATGGCTTTTATATTAGAACCGTTGGGAATGGTAGAGCAATATACTGGTAAGGTTATACCTTGGTTAGCAACGAACTGGACATTTGAGAACAATTATCATACACTTATTATATATTTGAGGCACGGCGTGTATTTCTATTATAATGGAACATATAATGGAACACAGCAAGTTATAGAGTGGCCTTTCACAGCAAAGGATGTAGTGGTTACGTATGAGTTATACTTTAAAGTTTACGGTAATCCTTACGGAGTTACTGTTCAAGAGATTAACCCATATGAAGTTGTTTTAAATTTTACAACACCTGCTATTTATTATGCATTATACAATTTACTTCCACAAGAAATCGTTCCATGGGAGCAATACGCTCCATTGCTTAACTCATCAAATCCAGCTAGTGTTCCCATACCAGTACCTATAGGAACAGGACCTTATTATATGGTAAGCCAGAGCACTAATCTGGTAGTTCTTTATAGAAATCCAATATATTGGATAGTAGGTAGACCTTTAATACCAGTAGTAAGATTTTATGGGCTAACTAATCCACAAGTTTATGCCATGTTAGCTGAGGGTCAGCTTCAATGGGCTTCTTCTGGAAGTGAAGGTCCTACTTCCCTTTATTCAATATTTATAAATAGAAATCCAACTTATTATCACGCTATGATGGGATTACCCAACGGAATGGGAGGAAATAACTGGTATTTATGGATAAACTGGGATAAAATGAATTATTATCCATGGAACGAAACATGGTTTAGACTAGCTATTGCAATAGCAGTAAACTATACCAAAATAAGCTTAGATATGGCTGGGCAATTACCAATTAACGAAAGTGGTGCTGGATATCCTAATTTAGCATATTTACCATTAATAATGGCTAAGTCATGGTTAAATTCTTCAGTCTACTCTATGATTTATAATACAACTTTGGGTTCTGGAAATGTAAGTCTGGCATTACAGATTCTCGAGTCTCACGGGCTAAAATTAATTAATGGAATATTATCATATCCTAATGGAACTCCACTTCCTTCAATAACTTTGTATGGATATACAGATTGGAGCGATGTATGGGCGGCTAGTTATGATTTAACACAAACACTTAAGGCTCTTGGCATTCAAGCTAGTCTTGTCTCAGTTACTCCGTCAACTATCATTTCATATCTTGAAAGCGGAAATTATCAAATAACGTTTTGGTATGCTCCGTCAGCTTCAGCTAACGCACCATATTATATGTACGGTGCGCTATTTATACCTCCACTAATTCCTATATATCAACTTTCTAATGGGAAGTATGCAGCAAACTACAATATGTTATTTAATTCTTCTGGAGTATTTAATTCAGAATTTAAGCTTCCTAATGGAACTCTTATAGCTAATGCAACAGCATTAAAGCAATACGTGCTTAATTATACTCCCAGTCTAGGAAATGTAACCACACTATATGTTGCCAATTTAACTGCAATATATTATAGTCATCTACTACTAACTGATTTAGGAAGATGGGTTCCACCACAGGAATTTATAAACTTATATGTGCAAGCTGGCGAGACAACAAACACAGCCCAATTATCGCAAATATATAGTGAAATGGCTGCCATACTAGCTAAATACGTACCTCTAATTCCATTCGTTAATACAGAATGGCCATTCGCTGAATGGGAAGATCAGTACTATATAGGTTTTTCAACTCCACAATATTTCTATTGGTATAACGAATATGTAGGCAATCCTGGACAACCTAGCCTACCTATACTCTTAAATATTGCGCCTAGACCGCCAGGGATGACTAGTCAACAAGAATTGGCCTATACTGAACAAGCATGGAATGATTTATTATCGTTCTTGAATGGTACTTCAAGTACTGCAACTCCGCCTTCCTTGTTATCTATGCTACAAGCCACTACAACTGTTACTTCAATATCGTCAACGACGACCACGAGCACTACATCTACTACTACTACTAGTACTGTTACTACTACGAGTGTCTTCACTTCTGTAAGTACTACTACATCTACTACTACTGTTAGTTCATCCAACACTGCACTATACGCCATAATAGCTGTTGTAATAATAGTCGTAATAATAGTGGGAGTAGTGCTAGGCCTAAGAAGAAGGTGAAAAGTTATAATTCACTTTTTCTTTTTTCCCTTTTCCTCTAATATAATAATTTGGGGAGATTTTTATTTATCGGAGGTTGGGTTGTATTGAATCTTAAAACTGTCAAATATATTGTGTATAAAATAGTTACGTATTTTGTAGCATTTTTTATAGCTATTACCATAAATTTTTTCATACCAAGATTAATGCCCGGTAGTGCACTAAGCACCTTAATAGCTGCGCTTACTGGTGCTGCGGGAGGAATAACATCAGTCACGGCGGTTGGGGGTAATGGTGCCCTAATTGCGCAGAATATACATTATCTAGAAGCTGAATTTGGTCTTTTACCTCAACCATGGTATATTGAGTACTATCATTACATTTTAGGTATATTTACGCTTCACTTAGGAGTTTCCATTGAGTATTATCCCTTATCCGTTACTAAGCTTATTGGTTCCTCGATTGGTCTCACGCTGGGTGAAATTATATTTGCTTCTGTTGTAGCTTATTTCTTGGGGTCTTGGATTGGTTCGATATCAGCTATGAGGAGAGGTCGTAAATCAGATATAATACTTTCAATTATATTTGCAATCTTCATAACAATTCCTACATTCGTTCTCATAATGTATTTAGAGTTAATCTTCTCTGTAGATCTGAGGTTAGTTACGATCTCATTCCCAGGCTTTACTAATTTAAGTTGGAGAGCGCTTCTTAGACTCCTTAATTTCTACGCGATACCTATGACTAGTTTTATAGTTTCCTTAATTCCGGGCTTTATGTTTGGAATGAGAAATACAATGATCCATACCTTAAGAGATAACTATGCTTCGTATGCAGAAATTTTAGGTTTCAGAAAAAACAATATAAGAAAAATGGTATATAGGAATTCTATGCTACCTAATATTACTAATTTTGCTATTACTCTAGGGCTAGGTATAAGTAGTGCATTAACGATAGAAGGATTGTTGGCTATACCAGGTACGGGCTATTATTTTGGAAATGCTATAACTAGTAGAGATCTTCCTCTTCTCGAAGGAATATTCCTTATTATAATTATAATGCTCATAATTTCACTCGCTATCGTAGAAATAGCTTATGGTATATTAGATCCTAGAGTAAGAGGTGAACAAGGTTGAAAGCAAGTATTATCAAAAAATATATTTTTGATAATAAATTAATTGCAACTGGATTTTTTATTATTTTATTTGATACAATACTTGGTATAATAGGTCAATTTTGGACTCCATATCCACCCTTCGCTACATTTACTCCTAGTGTGCCTCCATCTTTCCAACATTTATTAGGCACAGACGTTTACGGCTATGATGTTTTTTCACAAATGCTGAGATTTACTTTACCTACACTTCTGGTAGGATATGCAATAGGTGTTATCACCACGATAATTGCAGCGATAGTAAGTTTGTTAGCTGGTTATTATGCCTCCAAAATTGTCGGAACAATATTGGATATATTGCTTATTGTCGTTTTGTCCATACCAGGAATAGTGCTATTAATAGTTATAGGTGCTTATTTTGAGTCTGCAAACTTGAAAGTGGGCTACTTAACTATAATACTTACATTAACTCTAACAGGTTGGGCATGGGGCGCTAGAAATATTAGACCACAAGTTATGTCACTGTCAAAAAAGGATTATATTATTGCCTCTAAGCTCCTAGGGGAGAAATCATGGAGAATAATGTTTACTCAAATTATGCCACCTATTATACCCTTATTTCTATCTCAATTTCTTTTTGGTACGCTGTATGGTATATTGTCATTGGCCACGGCGGAGTTTTTTGGAGCAATTCCAGTGACTACGGAAAATTTAGGTACAATGCTCTCATTAATTACATCATCAGCTGGATATCTTTCAGGGAATTGGTGGTGGATCTTAGGAGCAATATTACCTATAGTTATACTAGCCGTCGGAATTGGATTTATGATGGTAGGATTTGATGAAATAGCAGATCCACGATTAAGAAAGATAAGGTTTTCTATAGATAAGATAGAAATACCTATACACACTGATGAAAAAGTAATACCTGTTGTAGTTAGGAAACAAGAAGTGATAGGTGAAAGTAATGGCTGATAATACTCCTCTTCTCTCAATCAGGAATCTAATTGCAGGTTACTATACTCCTTCTGGAGTTATCTTAGGGGTAGTTGGCGTCTCTTTTGATATATATGAAAACGAGATCTTAGCTATAGTGGGAGAATCTGGTTCAGGTAAGAGTACTTTAGCGTCAGCGATCTATGGTATCCTTAAATATCCTGGTAAGGTGTTTCATGGAGAGGTTATATACAACGGACAAGATTTACTGAAATTGGATTATGATGAGCTTAGAAACGTAAGAATGAGAGAAATATCAATGGTTCCACAGTATGCTATGGATGCGTTAAATCCAGTGATAAAAATTGGAGATTTTATGATAAGAGCTTTAGAAGAGCACGGAATAAGTGGAAGTGAAGCTGAAAAAAGAATAAAAGAGAAACTTCAACTTGTTAGACTCCCTGAGAAAGTTTTGAATATGTATCCTCATGAACTTTCAGGCGGAATGAGACAAAGGGCGGTTATCGCTACTTCGTTGCTTTTAGATCCAAAGCTTGTAATATTGGATGAACCGACAACCGGATTAGATGTAATAGTTCAGTATAAAATTCTGAAAGATCTAAAAGAGATACAACGTAAGCTTGGAATTTCAGTAATGATAATCTCTCATGATCTACCCCTGATGATGATGATAGCAGATAGGGTAGGGATATTGTATGGGGGTGAGTTAGTTGAACTGGGACATAGAGATTCAGTGTTATATTCTCCAAAACATCCTTACTCTTTACTATTATTAAAAAGTGTCCCATCACTAATAAATTTAAGGGAGAAATTACTAACAATTCCTGGGAGTCCACCAGTATTATTAAATAAGGCCCCTAATATATGTGTATTTTATGATAGATGTCCGTTTCGTATGGATATATGCAGAACAGAGAAACCCAGATTGCTAAACATAAACGGAGGTCATTACGTTAGGTGCTTTATACCACAGCGGGAGAGTGGTGTCGATTTAAATAATTTGCCAGTCCCAGAGGATTACTACGCCGAAGAGGAAGAGTTAAGTTCAAGAGAGATTAATGTTGACAATAATGTAGTTCTAAAGGCTGAGAACCTAGTTAAGGTATTTTATGTCAACAAAGGACTAATAGCAAAGGAGCCCTTATATGCAGTTAATGATGTTTCATTCGAACTTAAAAGGGGAATAATAACGGCTCTAGTTGGGGGAAGCGGTCACGGTAAGTCTACAATCGCGAGGATTTTAGCTGGTATTGAGGATCAGACTAGTGGAAAGATATTCTTAGAAGGTCAAGATTATTCATATGTAGCAAAGAGAAGGAGTTTATACTATAGATCTAAAGTTCAGATGGTATTTCAAGATCCATATTCATCTCTGGATCCCAGACATACTGTACGCTGGCATATTGAAAGGCCTCTAAGAATACATAAAAAAATCAAAAGCAAAGAGGAGTTAAATGTGAAAATAGCTCAAATACTAAAAATGGTAGGACTTAAACCACCGGAGAAATACATGAATAAATATCCTCATGAGCTTTCGGGTGGAGAAAGGCAGAGAGTCGCAATAGCAAGGGCTATAAGTGTTGAACCCCATGTGCTTTTAGCTGATGAGCCAGTATCAATGTTAGATGCTTCGCTTAGAGCAGGTATTTTAAACTTGTTAAAGGGATTAAAGCGATTAGGAATGAGCATACTATATATAACTCATGATATTGCAACTGTTGCATATATAGCTGATGAAGTTATGGTAATACACAATGGGAAGATCGTCGAAAAAGGAGATGTAAGGAATATTATTAAGAATCCTAAACACCCATACACTCAAGAGTTAATAGAGGCTGTACCAGATCCGTATAAGAGAATATGAGAAATGTTAAATGCTAAGTGCTATAATAGTGGATATATTATATTTTTAGATTGAACAACCTTGTGGTGATATCAATATTTTACTTAAACGTGGATAATAATTCAATGTATTTGAAATATTTATTATCGCTCACTATTCACTAGGGAGTGTTCTCATGTAGTCATCTTATTCGATATTTAGTTGTAAAATTATATCAGACTAGAAATTTTTATAATTAGTCACCTTAATCTAGAGATAACCACAAAACTAGAACGTACAAAATAGCCTAAGAAACTTTATGTGCGAGAACTGCGAGTTTTTTGAAAGGGCGAATAACATGGAGCTCGCAGTTCTCGCACAACTAATACTTTTGATTTTAAGAAATTTAAATCTTAAAAGAAAGTACGAACTAAAGGTTCTTGCACTAGCGTTAGCATACTCCTTGGGAGTTCAGATCACGAAAATAGGAATCCCACCATCAACACTACTTGAGGAAAGTGGGAATAAGGAGGAGAAGGGAGAAAAGGCCAACATGCCCATCATGTAACTCTAACATAGTAGTGAAGAACGGTTCATCCAGAGGGAAAGAAAAATACAAGTGTAAAGCGTGTAGAAGAACGTTTTACAACACGCTAAAGCATAGAATGGATAGGGAACAAAGGGAGAGAATCTTAAAGGAGTACTTGAACAGAATGAGCATGAGGGCAATATCGAGAGTTGAGAATAAAGCGTTAACTACAATATATAGCATGGTAAAAAGAGTTGGGTTGAGAGCTTTTGAGTTGTCGATCTTGAGGGGTCAACTCAAGAGTTTCGTGGCTAAATTCACAGTGTTTGACGAGTTCTGGACTTATCTTCGTGTTAGGCATGGGAAGAGGAGGGAGGATCTATGGATATGGGTAGGTTTGCCAGATGGAATACCCTTCTACTAGTCTGGGGATAGGGATTATAAGTCCTTCAGTTTCCTCTTGAGGTGGTTACCTAGAAGTGGGGTAAACTATGCTTGATCACTACTGCCTTAATCAAGTTCTTGATAAACGCGTAGTAAGAAGTACACTATGGAGAGTCATAATTCTTGGTGTAGGTCTTGCTAGGTTAGCTAGGGATACTAAGGTTAATAGGAGTCAGAGGATGGTGGATTACAGTTTAGCCTTGTTGAACGTTATGTATCCTCACGTGTTCTCAAGGAAGATAACGCCCTTAAACGAAACCTACTTGAAGGCAGTGCAGTATATTAGAGAAAACTTAATATAATTTTACAACTGAATATCGAATAAGATGACTACATGAGAACACTCCCAATGTATTGTGGATAGATGAGTCATAATTATAAATGCAAAATATTTTAAATGCATGAAATTGTTAATCACATTTGAACATTCTCTCAAAAATTTTATATGACTCATTGCCTCTATTTTTATGACGAATTATGAAATTTCAAGAAGCGTTGGAAAAAATTAAAGAAAAGATCCTAAGATTAATCGATATATCCGGAAGTAAATTTCCTATATATAAAGATTATAATTCCAAGGAGTGGGTATTTGCAGATGGAAAACATTGGATTTCACCATTTTGGTGTGGTATACTATGGAATATCGGATCATATTTTAGTGACGAAAAGATAATTGAAAGCGCAATAAAGTGCTCTTTCCTTCTAACAGCTGAAGAAGATATAGACACACATGATAGGGGATTTAAATACTTCTACTCGACAGTCAAAGGATGGGAGTTAACTAATTATACTAAATTCAAAGAAATATCGTTAAGAGGTGCTAATGATTTAGCAAATATGTTTAATCCGTCTTTAGGTTTCATTCCACTAGGAAGCGATGTTAGATTTCCGGGCGAACCACCAGAGGTCTCTAATTATGAGTTCATTATCGATACTATGACAGCATCATTGCCTTTACTATTATGGGCGTATAAGGTAACTAGCGAACCTAAATTTTATTATATTTCCATAATTCATGCCCATAGAACCTTTGATCTACTAATAAGGAAAGATTGGAGTACTTATCACGCAGTTAGAATTCTGCCATCAAATGGAGAGGTGTATAGACATACCCATCAAGGATACAGTAACGAGAGTTGTTGGAGCAGAGGTCAAGCGTGGGCAATTTATGGGTTTACGAAGCTTTACGAAGAAACGCATCTAAGATTTTTCTTAGTCATTGCTGAGAAGCTTTTAGAGTACTTCATAAAGAACCTACCTATCAACAAAATACCTTTTTATGATTTTACGGATCCGTTAATTCCAAATGTTCGTTTAGATACATCGGCCTCTGCTATTGTATCATCTGCTATGTTAGACTTGTATAAGCTTACTGGTAATAATTATTATATAATAAATGCAATAGATATGATAAGAGCATTACTCAGAAATGAGGTTTTCGTAGATGGTGGACTTCAGCATAGCAGGTATAGACAAGGTGAAGCTGAAGATGCTGAGATAATGTTCGGAGATTATTACCTATCTGAAGCATTAATAAAAGCATTGTATTTGGGATTTCAATCATAAAACTAAAAGGGAGTGTTCGAGAGTGTTCTCATGTAGTCATCTTATTCGATATTTAGTTGTAAAATTATATCAGACTAGAAATTGCAATAATTACTCATCTTAACCTATAGGTTAAGGAATTAAAACGCAAAGAATTGTCTCTGAAAAAGGTTTATGTGCGAGGATTACGAGATTCTCTGTGAGGCTATTACAGATGGATCCCGTAATCCTCGCACAATTATTCATAATGATTTTAAGAAATTTAAATCTTAAGCCAAGAAAGTACGAGCTAAAGGTTCTTGCATTAGCGTTGACAGCCTACTCCTTGGGAGTTCAGATCACGAATAGTACTTTACGTAAATTTATCTCAAATTCCTTAAACCTTAAATATTAACATAAATTCTCTTCAAAAAGATTTAAGTAATCGTAAATAGTTTAAGCATATATAGTATAAATACACCTTAAATTCTACATTGAAAAAACTAAACATTATCTACTATGCGTCGTTTTCAGGAAACTACTACACGAAAATAGGAATCCCACCATCAACACTACTTGAGGAAAGTGGGAATAAGGAGGAGAAGAGACCAACATGCCCATCATGCAACTCGAATAGGGTAGTCAAGAACGGCTCATCCAGAGGGAAGGCAACGTATAGATGCAAAGTGTGTGGAAGAACGTTTTACAACACGCTGAAGCACAGAATGGATAGAAAACAAAGGGAGAGAATCTTAAAGGAGTACTTGAACAGGATGAGGGCAATATCAAGAGTTGAGGGAAAGCCATTAACTACAGCCTAGTGAAGAGGATTGGAGCAAAGGCCTTCACGAGCTTAATAATATTGAGGGGGCAACTCAAGGGTTTCATGGCCAAGTCTACAGTGTTTGACGAGTTCTGGACTTATCTTCGTGTTAGGCATGGGAAGGTTAGAGCGGATCTCTGGATTTGGACTGCTCTTTCTGATGGGGTACCTTTTTACGAGTCTGGGGACAGAAGTTATGGGACTTTCCGTCTCCTCTTGAGCTGGTTACCTAGGAGTGGGGTAAACTATACTGATCACTACTGTGTTTATCAAGTTCTTGATAAACGTGTGGCGAGTAAGAAGTACACTTACATTGTGGAGAGCCATAATTCTTGGTGTAGGTCTTGCTAGGTTAGCTAGGGATACTAGGGTTAATAGGAGTCTGAGGATGGTGGATTACAGTTTAGCCTTGTTGAACGTTATGTATCCTCACGTGTTCTCAAGGGAGATAACGCCCTTAAACGAGACTTACTTGAAGGGAATACAGTATATTAGAGATAATCTGATATAATTTTACTAACAGTTCTCGAATAAGATGACTGCATGAGAACACTCCCAGCTAGATAACTTGCTAAGCTTAACACGATCTCCTCCCTAACGTGAAATCTCGGCTTAAGATTAATAGGATTAAAATAACTTGGGTGAGCACGGGGATGTTCCATCTGTTCATTATTTACTCACTAACAAGAATCCCGTGCTCATCCAAAAAGGTATTACGCTAAACAAAAACAATTTATTTTTGTAATAAAAGCAACTTATACGATTAATTTCAAATTAATTAAATTGTTGACCACACTCATAAAGATAATCATAGTTTAATATTATTTATTTGAAATATATCAAAAAGGGTTCACAACGCATCTTATTTCATATCATAATTAAATTATGCTTCTAACGCTTCGAGTAGCTTTAAAGCAATTACCATATGTCCAGCAAAATTTGGGTGAATTGGTTCTGGTGCATAAACGTTAGGTTCCCTTATGTTAACTATCTTTTTAAAAGTATCATAAAGGTCAATATAAATAGCCGAGAATTCATTGGAAAGCAACCTAACTTTCTCTACATATTGGGGTAATAACTCTAATACTTTAGCTCTAAATCCATTTTCAAGTTTATTCCGGCTTATATAAAATGGCGTCATCAAAATCAAGTTTACATTATGAAGTATCTTTTTAGTGTATATTAGTAGATGTCTTAAGTTTTTATAGTAATTCTCAGGATCAAACAACGTTAAACCGCCCAAGAACTTATGAAGGTCATTTATTCCAATTAAGATTGATATCCAGGTTGGTTTATAACTTAGCACGTCATCGTCCCATCTATCTAGGAGGTCAATTACAGTATTTCCACTTATACCGGAATTTATGACGGTAATTTTTATCTCAGGATATTTAGCTAACATAAGATTATAAAAAAGATTGACATACCCGTACCCTAAAGGAGCGTTGATTGACTTTCCACTATCGGTTATACTATCTCCAGCAAAAACTACAATGTCTCCATCAGTTAATCTCAAGGTAGGTCACAGATAGCATAATTTAACTCGTTAATATATAAATCTATTTTGCTAAAAACCCTCTTTAATTAATAACGGATGAAGCTAGTTAAAAATGTCTCTAAATTGTGTATCACTATTTTAAAAGTAACGTAGTTAGTTATTGCGTAATCCTAAAATGGGATGACAATTTATGTGCTAGATACACCAGTGGAAGAAAGCTTTATATTTTGAAGAGAAATGCATACGTTGACGAAGGATGGAAGTAATAAGGATTTACGAGGGATACGGCGTTTACAAAGTAGTTATTGGAGAACCATTTCCTCCAATTGAATTCCAATTTGAGCAAAAGGTAACATCAAATAAATCCTTATCAGAGTTGGGTCTAACAGTTATTAAACAAGATAACAAGGTTATTATCGAGAAATCATTAGATTTGAAAGAGCACATTGTAGGATTGGGCGAGAAGGCATTTGAATTAGATAGAAAGAGGAAAAGGTATGTAATGTACAACGTTGACGCTGGTGCTTATAAGAAATATCAAGATCCACTTTACGTTAGTATACCCTTCTTTATATCAGTGAAGGATGGGACTGCGACTGGCTACTTCTTCAACTCGGCTTCTAAGGTAATTTTCGATATAGGACTTGAGGAATATGACAAGATAATCGTGACAATTCCAGAGGACTCAGTGGAGTTTTATGTAATTGAGGGGCCAAGAATCGAGGACGTTATTGAAAGGTACACGGAACTAACAGGGAGACCTCTCCTACCTCCTATGTGGGCTTTAGGTTATATGATATCACGTTATTCTTACTACCCCCAAGATAAGGTTGTTGAGATAGTTAATTTAATGCAAAAGGAGGGTTTTAGAGTAGCTGGAGTATTCTTAGACATTCACTACATGGATTCTTACAAATTATTTACGTGGCATCCTAATAGGTTCCCAGAACCTAAAAAGATGATAGATGAGTTACATAGGAGAAACGTTAAGTTAATTACAATAGTTGACCACGGAATAAGGGTTGATCAGAACTATTCACCATTTCTTTCCGGGATAGGAAAATTCTGTGAGATTGATAACGGTGAAATATTTGTAGGTAAAATGTGGCCTGGAACTACTGTTTATCCTGACTTCTTTAGGGAAGATACTAGAGAATGGTGGGCGAGGTTAATTTCCGAATGGTTATCACAAGGAGTTGATGGTATTTGGCTAGACATGAATGAACCAACAGACTTCTCTAGGGCTATTGAGATAAGAGATATTTTATCGTCACTACCCGTACAGTTTAGAGATGATAGACTTATAACCACCTTTCCAGATAACGTAATTCACTACTTGAGGGGAAAAAGAGTTAAACATGAAAAAGTTAGAAACGCTTATCCTTTATATGAGGCTATGGCAACGTTCGAGGGATTTAGGAAGAGTGGTAGGAACGAGATATTTATTTTAAGTAGAGCAGGTTATGCTGGAATACAAAGATACGCATTTATCTGGACTGGTGATAATACCCCTTCATGGGATGATTTGAAGCTTCAACTACAATTAGTTCTCGGCTTATCGATTTCTGGTGTACCTTTTGTTGGCTGTGATATAGGTGGATTTCAAGGCAGGAATTTTGCGGAAATTGACAACTCTTTAGACTTGTTAGTAAGGTATTATAGTCTTGCTCTGTTCTTCCCCTTCTATAGGTCACATAAGGCTACTGATGGTATAGACACAGAACCAGTTTTCCTGCCAGAGTACCATAAAAAGAAAATAAAGGAAATCGTAGAGTTGAGGTATAAGTTCTTACCCTATATTTACTCCTTAGCGTTAGAGGCTAGTGAAAAGGGACATCCTATTGTTAGACCCCTATTTTATGAGTTCCAAGATGACGATGACATGTATAAAATTGAAGACGAGTATATGGTTGGTAAGTATCTACTTTATGCTCCAATTATAAGCAAGGAGGAGAGTAGGTTAGTAACATTACCTAGAGGTAAGTGGTATAATTACTGGAATGGTGAGATAATACAAGGTAAGAGTGTTGTTAAGTCTACTCATGATTTGCCAATTTACTTAAGAGAAGGTTCAATAATCCCACTAGAAAATGACGAGCTAATAGTTTACGGTGAGACCTCGTTCAAACGTTATGATAAAGTTGAAATTATCTCCTCAAGTAGTGAAATTAGGTTTTCAAAGGAGGTTTATATTTCTAAGCTAACTTTCATATCAGAGAAACCAGTGAGCGAGATAACATTTGACGATGGTAAGGCAATTCAAGTAGAGAAGATTATGCAGAATACTTACGTTGCTAGGATTAATCAAAAAGTTAAGGGAAAGATTACCTTAGAGTAATTTTTTCACGTAATCTAAGGACTTAACTATGCCCGGAATTGGGTTTTCGGAATCTGGCTCGTATTCTATCATCAGCGGAATATCCAAATTTAATTCTTTTACCTTACTTATAACCCCCTTCACATCCAAAACCCCACTACCCACAATCACGTCCTCTCCCTTATAATTTACATCTTTAACGTGAATGTCGTGAATTCTTTCCCTTAACGTGGTTATTGCCTCAATTGGATTCTCACCATATCTAAATAAGTGAGCTAGATCAAGGCACATTCCTACTCTACGATCTAAACTTTTTGTGAACTCGTAAATCCTCTTATAAGATCCCCATCTATGGGTGGGACCATGATTATGTATCGCAACTTTAATATCGTATTCCTTAGCTAGGTCGCTTATTAAGTTAAGGGAATCCTCATCTGGATCCGCAGTTATTACCTCAATTTCACCCTTGTTTGCGAAGTCGAAAATGCTTCTTAGCTCTTTTTCGTCTCTTTTTAAATGATTAACCCCATGGGCGATAACTTTGACTCCGTTTTCTTTATGTAAATTGATTATATCCTCAATACTATTAGAAGAGGGAGGTAAGTGTCTTGGAAACGCCTCAACGTAGGATATTCCCAAACTAGAGATTACCTTTAAAGCATTATCATAAGTTAATTTTCTAAGTGAATAACTTTGAATTCCGAGTTTCATAAGTTAGAGGAACACGTATTTGATATTTAAATTTAGCTTTAACTTGTTAACCAAAAAATTATTAAAGAGTAGTAGTCACTGTTCAACTTTTTTGAGATATAGAATAGTTTTAAAAAATAAAGAAAGTTATGAGAGAAGTTCTTAATTTTAATCAGATAATCATTATGAATAATAAAAAAGATTATACTACAATCCTAAAATCTAAGGGCAGTTTCATCACTTGTTTGTTAACTGAGGAAAGGTAAACAGCTTTTATCACCTCTAAGCTTTTCATGCCCTCCTTTCCACTTATCGGAAAATCCTTATCTTGCGATAAAGCCCTTAGGAAATCTCTAAACAACTCCTTATGCAAATTACCTGGTTGAGTGATTGTTTCCTTTTTATGCTCAATGCTCACCTTAGACTCCTCAACCTTATCCTCAATTGTCACTGTTGACAATTTATCGTCAAGTATTTCCACAAACCCGTTATTTCCATGTATCCTAATCTTTCTATACTGGTGAGTAGTAGGTTTCATGGAGACAGTTTGAGAAATTGTGCCTAGTGCACCGTTCTTATATCTTATAATGGCAACTGCGGTATCCTCAACTTCAATTTCTTCATGAGTCAAATTGTCAACAAATCCAGATACCTCCTCTACATCTCCATTTAACCATATCATTAAATCGATAGTGTGTATGCCTTGATTTGTCATAACTCCCCCTCCCTCAGTATTCCACATCCCTCTCCAACTTCTAGCTATCTCATCTCTTTTATAATATCCCTTCATATCACGATACCATTTCAATTCCGACTCAACCAGATATATTCTACCAAGCTCCTTCAAGATTTCGTTCTTTAACCTCCTAATGTCCGGAGCGTATCTTTCTTGGAATATAACTCCTAGTTTAACTCCGTTTCTCTCAGCTCTACTTATCATTTCCTTAGCTCCAGCTAGGGTAGTAGCCATTGGCTTTTCGACTATTACATGTTTTCCATATTCCATCGCTAAAATAGCTTGAGGTGCGTGTAAATAAGAGGGTGTTGCTATGGTAATGAGATCAACATCTGGGTTTCTTAACGCATCATCTATGGTGGTATAATACGTTATACCGTAATCACTTCCTATTTTCTCTGCAATTCCCTTAACTTGATCCACTACTGCAACAAGTTTTACTAATTCTGTTTCCTTTTCTAACTCCTTTAATACTTTTACGTGAGTTTTACCTATTGAACCTAAGCCTACAACGGCTATACCAAATCTCTTTTGCATGAATAAAGAGTGAGGTATGAAAATAAATAGTCTTCACAACGAGTATGGTTTCATACTAAGGTGAAAATGATCTTATGGAAAGCAAAAAATCAGCAAAATTAAGAGGAACACATGATATAAAAGCTTAGTCTCATCGATTAATAGTTTATTATTTAGGGATATACAAGGAAGGTAAGGGGAAAAGCTAATTAAGCCAAAACTCATCTTTGAAATTTTATAGGACATAGTACTGCATATCCCTTATCGTTCCGTTAATGTAATGGCTAATTTTTTTTAAGATATTGAACTGTTTTAGTAGTTAAAACTTTTACGTATAATATTTATATACCCCCTCGTGAAAAGAGTTTAATAGTGGGGATATAGTGAGACGCGATTTCTTGATCAAAAGGGGTATATACTACATCATAGTATGGTTTGTTGGAATTTCAATTGATTTCGTACTTCCTAGATTAATACCTGGCAGTGCACTTGCAAGTATAATATATGGTAGGATTGGTGGTGCAGGAGCCAATTATGGACAAGACATTCAACAAGAGATTCAAATTCTTGTTCAGCAAATGGGTTTAGCTCAATATCAACAACCTCTTTATATTCAATATTTTAATTATTTAAAAGAAGTAGTCACACTTAATTTTGGCCCTTCGTTATCTGAATTCCCAGTATCTGTTAGCACGATTATAACTGAGGCGGCCCCTTGGACATTTGGAATAGTAATACCCGCTATCGTTGCTTCTTTCTTTATAGGTAATTTGCTAGGCAGGGCAGCAGCTTTGTCTAGAGGTAAAATAGGCGACTATGCAATACTAGCTGTCACCATGTTTTTATATACGTTTCCGGTTTTTGTTACCGGAGAGATTCTTATAGAAGTATTAGCAGTTAACTTTCACATATTCCCTTCAGGAGGACAGTATAATACCTTTCAATTTTTGAAACCAACTTTAAGTTTGCCCTTTGTATGGTCCGTAATATATCATGCAATATTACCCACGTTAACCTTAGTCCTCTTCTCTTTGGCGGGTTGGATAATGGGGATGAGGAATAATATGATACCTATTTTACAAGAGGATTATATGAATTACTATAGGCTAATGGGAGTATCAGAGAGAGTGATTGCAAGTAAGGCCTATAGGTTGGCATTACTACCTAACTTTACCAGTTTTGCGATATCGTTAGGGTACTCCGTATTAGGAGCTGTAGTGATAGAGTATTTATTTAACTATGCAGGTTTAGGTTATTTCTTTAATCAAGCCATTACCGGTTTGGATTACCCATTGTTAAGTGGAATATTTTTTATGCTAGTTACTGCAATGGTACTGAGTAATTTCGTAGCTGACATAATCTATACAATGATAGATCCTAGGACTAGTCAAGAGGAGACCGAGGGTATGTAAGATGGCTAGTAGAAAGTTAAGTACTTTTAATTTAAAAATAGATAAGTACGGTCCAGTTTATAATCTAATAAGAGGTGTGTGGGAACAAAGAGTAGCAAGGGTGGGATTTTATATACTTTTAGGAATAATAGTATTTTCCATAATAGGTGTATTCTATACTCCATATAATCCTAGTGCGACTAACTTTCCTAGGGATCTACCACCCTCGCCTCAACATCTTTTAGGCACAGATGACTATGGTCATGACATCTTCTCTCAACTTTTAGTGGGGGGATTTCCAGTAATTGGAGTAGGTCTAGCTGTTGGATTAATAGGTACGCTAATAGCTATCCTCATAGGAGTAACTTCTGGGTTGTATGCTGAGACAACGATTGATAGAATATTAAGTGCAATAACACAAATTTTCTTAATAATACCCGGTATTTTGATTATCGAATTAATAGGTGCATATCTGGGGGCAATACAATTTAAATTAGGCTACACGGTAATTTTATTCGCTCTTTCATCAACAGGTTGGGCGTGGGGATCAAGGGTTATGAGGTCTTTAGTGTTATCATTAAGAAGAAGAGAATATATATTGTCTTCTGAGCTTATTGGGGAGTCTAAGTTAAGTGTAATTTTCAATCAAATAATACCTAATAATCTACCGTTCATAGCGTCAAACTTCTTCTTTACTGCGATTTACGGCATAACTGGCTTTACGTTTATTTATTATTTCGGATTGGGTAGTCTGACACAGGTTAACTGGGGGACTATGCTTTATTGGTCTTTAGGAGGAGAGGCCTATTTAAGAGGACTATGGTGGTGGTACATTCCTCCTGGACTTATGATTGGTTTAGTAGCGTTTTCATTTGCTCTAATAAATATAGGAATTGATAGAGTAGCTAATCCAAGGCTAAGAATATGGGACGTAAAGAAGTATATGAAGAAGATAGAAAAGGCAAAAGAGAAAGAGGAGGTGGTGAGTAGATGAGTGAAGTTTCAATATCTGTAAAAGACTTAAATGTAGGTTACTTATCGGACTATGGTATAATAAAAGTCCTAAGAAATGTAAGTATTGACATTCCAGAAAGGAAGATAACAGGGATAGCAGGAGAATCAGGTTCTGGAAAGTCCACTCTCGCAACAACAATAATGGGATTTATAAACCCCCATTATACGTAGAGAGGGGTAGTATAATTGTAGATGACAAATACGATATTCTCTCAATGTCTAAAGACGAGCTAAATAAAATAAGAGGAAGCTTAATATCTTACGTTCCTCAAGCCGCTCAAAACTCGCTTAACCCGATTAGAAAGGTTAAAGAAACTTTTACAGATATCTTAAAAGCTAAAGGAATGGACTACTATGCTAACATTAACGTTGTATATAATGCATTGGAAGAGGTAGGGTTAACTGATAGGCAAGTATTAGATATGTATCCTTTTCAGTTATCTGGCGGTATGAAACAGAGGGTTGTAATCGCGATTTCACTCCTATTAAATCCAAAAATAATTATAATGGATGAACCTACTACTGGTTTGGATGTGGTAGTGCAATATGAAATCCTCAAATTATTAAAGAAGATACAAAAGGAGAAGGATCTAACACTGGTAATTATAAGTCATGACATAGCAATGCTATTCCAAATATCAGATTACATAGCTGTAATGTACGGTGGGCAAATAGTGGAATACGGTAAGTATAATACGTTGTTAGAGGAAGCGTATCATCCCTACACTTACCTTTTACTTAGTAGCGTACCTACAGTTAGATCTAGAGGGAAGAAAATACCTAGAATTCCGGGAGATTTTGAAGGTTTTATAAGATACCCTAAGGGCTGTGTCTTTTCTTCGAGATGTCCCTTCGTCACTAGTTCATGCAAAGAAGCTCCACCTCAAACCGTAGCATATGATAAGTTTGGATTTTATAAGTGCATCAGATATCCGGAATGGAGAAATGAGGTGAAAAAAGCTTATGAGTTATAGTCTTATTCAGCTAAGACATGTATACAAAGACTTCATAGTTAGAAAGGGCGTTTTTAGGAAAGAGCACAGACCGGGTATATGGGATGTGAATATGGATATAAGAAGGAATGAGATAGTGGGAATGGTTGGAGGAAGCGGTGGAGGTAAGACAGTAATAGCTTGGATGATAGTGGGGTTATTGAAACCTACAAAAGGTTCAATAATTTATACTCCCATGAATCTAGATATTACCAAAGCAAATAAAAAACAACTGAAACAGTATAGAGCAGATGTTCAACTAGTTTTTCAAGATCCCTATTCCTCACTAGACCCAGCTCACACAGTTAAATGGCATATAGAAAGGCCATTAAAGATATACAAATATAAAGGCGATATTGAAGAGAGAGTAAAAGAGTTACTGAGAGAGGTCGCACTAACTCCTCCAGAAGACTTTCTTAATAAGTATCCATTCCAACTCTCCGGAGGTCAAAGACAAAGAGTCTACTTAGCTAGAGTATTGGCGCTAAATCCTAAAGTGTTGATTGCTGATGAGCCAGTGTCAAACGTAGATGCTTCAATAAGGGCATCTCTACTTGACTTATTTAAGCGGTTAAGAGACGAGAAAGGGATATCAATTATGTATATTACTCACGATATTGCTACCATTGGATATGTGGCTGATAGGGTATATGTAGTTAAGAATGGAAGGATAGTAGAAGAGGGCGATGTGGAAACTATTATTTCTCACCCAAAACACGAATATACAAGGCTATTGATAGAAGCAGTACCAGATCCCTATAAAAGAATAGAATAGTATATTTTTTATTTTTCAATATTCTTAGGTTTAGTCGATAATTACTTTGAAATCGATTAATAGATTGTATCACAGATTAGATTGCAAGGAAATTGTGATTTTAGCTGTTAAGAAAGCTTTATATACCTCCCAAGAATTATTACAAATTGATAAAGTGATAGATATGAAAAAGTATAAGGTAATTTCTACTCTAATATCTATCTTAATGTTAATAAGTATAGGAGTGTTCGCAACCCCAATAATAGGGCAACAAACATCAGTGCAACCTGAAGGAAGTATGGTAGTCGTAGCTTCGCCCGTAGGAACATGGCAAGATAACTTTAACCCATGGAACGACCCAAACAATCCAGCATATATGGGATTATGGCTTATTTATGAACCTCTTGCATTAGCTAATCCACTAAATGGCGAGATTATTCCTTGGTTGGCTACTAATTGGACGTGGACTACTGGTTATGTTAACACTTCAAGCGGAAAAGTGCAAACACTAGCATTAATATTGTACTTGAGGCATGACGTTTACTTCACAGATGGTACGCCATTTAATGCGACAGCAGTGTGGTACACTATAGGATTAGAACAAGCATATCCACAACTAGGGCAATTAGCTGGAGATGTTGCTAATATGACAATAATAAACCCATACGAATTGGAAATAGTATTCAAACCTGGACAAACACCCATAATTTTGTATACTGTTTTAGCACAGTGGATTGTTGATCCAGTACAGTGGGGTAAACTATTCCCAATAGAGCAATTACCAAATGGAACATTTATTGCATTAAATAAAACCGGGAATCCCTTCACTTGGCCAAACCCTAACCCAATAGGTACCGGACCATATATGCTATATAGTTACAGCCCACAGCAAATAGTACTAGTAGCTAACCCACACTACTGGATGCCAGGAGAACCAAGAATAAAATACATCTTATTCCCAGCATATGCAAGCAATGTCCCAGCTGATACTGCACTAAATAACGGACAAATAACGTGGGCTGGACTTTTTGAACCCAATATTCAACAAGAATTCGTAGCTAAAGATCCAGCACACTATCATTATTATTTCGCTCCAAGCTCCCCACAAATGGTTTTATTTAATAATATGAGGTGGCCTTTGACTGACCCAGTTTTGAGACAAGCAATATACATGGCTATCAATAGAACAGCAGTATACTATTTAGGTGAATATGGGTACGAGCCTCCGACTTCTACTCCATTACCCTTACCAGAGCAAATGTTGAATGTTCTGAATTCCACTGTTTTACAAATGGCTGAGTCTATGGCGCCACCTCAAGGTAATGTAACTGCTGCTTTACAGCTACTTGAATCTCACGGGTACAAACTCGTTAATGGGCAATTGATAGCGCCAAATGGTACACCAGTACCAACCATGACGATCATGGCTCCAGCTGGATGGACAGACTGGGATGCAGACCTAGCAATAATAGCCCAAGACTTGAAACAAATAGGTATAACTGTACAAGTACAAACACCACCATTCTCCACATGGTACAACTACATGCAAACTGGAAACTACTGGATGGGAATGATATGGGACCTGATAACTGGTCCTGCTCCAATATTCTATTTTCAAGGATATTTGTGGAATTGGTGGAATTCCCCGGGTAACGTTACGCCAATAGGAAATACAACTTACTACAACATGGAGAGGTTTAACTTAACAACCAGACTAGCACCTTCTTCACCACCAGCAAACATGTTAGTATATTACGCATGGGGCAACTTGACCAACCCAGAAGTAGAGAACAAACTAATAAACGACATGGCATTATTATGGCTAAAATACATGCCAGCGTTTGGTCCGGTCTATGGTGCTAACTGGTATGAGTATGTTAATAATACTGTTACTGGCTGGCCAACTGCGCAAAACTATTACTGGCCTGGTCCACCATGGGAAAGTACTGGAGTAACACCTTTACCGGTAGTTTTGGCTTTGCATTTGGTTAATCAGTCTGTTCCAGAGCCTTGGTGGTATTACACTTCACAAGTTCCCTCAAGCTGGTATACTTCTAATGATCCATTCGTATATCAAACTACAACTACAACTAGTACTACTACAAGCACGTCTACTACTACAAGTACTACTACGTCTACTACAACTAGTACTGTAACTACTACGAGTGTTTCAACTACTACTAGTGTTTCCACATCTGTGAGTACTACTACAGCTACTGTAACTACTACTGTTAGTTCGTCATCCAATACTGCATTGTACGCTATAATAGCTGTTGTTATAATAGTTATAGTAATAGTCGCAGTTATACTAGGCCTAAGAAGAAGATGAAATAAGAAAAATAATAATTTTTTATTTTATTAATTTATCCCCATTTTATTTTAACTTTTATTTCTCCCGGAAGTTTATCTCTAAGGCTACTTATAACTTCCCTTTCATCATTTATACTAATGATTTTTGTTATCATCTTGCTAGTAGTCTTCGGCCATAATGATTTCCATGATGCTAGATGAATAAGCGCTTGTTGAAAGTGTGGTTTTTGACCATTATCTAGGCCTATTATGACTCTATTGTTTATCACAAAATCCTGCACGGTTTTATAGTCTAAAGAGAAGGTGTCATACCTAGGGAAGCCAAAAAGACCTAATACTCCATTAATTTGGAGTAAGGGAACTAACTGTTGTATTATTGACGCAGAAGCTCCTGTAGTATCAATTATTAGGTCGAATTTACCTACATCTTTGGCTAACTTCTCATATCCACTAGCCGAATTATAAAAGAGAATTCGAGGCTCCTCAAGTATATCTTTCTCATTATCTAATAACTCTCTACGATTTGCTATCCATACTTGAAATCCGTATGTTCTCAGAACTAGTGAAAATAAGATACCGGTTGGTCCTGTGCCAACTATTAACGCTTTTCTACAGTTTAGGGTCCCATCATCGCATGTCCATATTGGGACTCTCTTTTGTGTTGTGAGTACTGACTCAACTGATTTTTCTATATCAGCTAAGGGTTGAGCTAAAATAGCTATGTCCTTTATTTCTGGGGGAATTTTTACTAAGTATTTGGGATCATCATACATGTATTCTCTCATAAATCCGTCTAATCCTTTAGTACCAGCAACTAAACCTTCTCCAGTTTCGCAGAAGTCTGGTCTGCCAACTAAACAGTTTAGACATTTTCCGCACCCCCTCTTATTTATAGGCATAACTAGTTCACCTTCCTCCAAACCATAACCACCAACTTCTACTACACCAATAGCTTCATGACCTAGGATAAGCTCATCTTTACCAGGTGGGGGTTTAACGTTTGTTCTTTTACCACTTACTATCTCTCTATCAGTTCCGCAAATTCCATTTTCCAGAATCTTTAATTTAACTAGTCCGACTGTATTTAATTTATCCTCATCAATTTTCACATCTTTAATTTCAACCCCAGGGTTTGGGGGTTTTACTACTATTGCCTTCATATTCTAGTTTCCCTCTTGTCGTAAGTATATAATCTTTATGGATAAATTGTTCAAGTTAAAAATTTGTAACTCTGTAATCCTTTGATATTTATCTTTACAGTAAACATTCTTCCGGCAAGAGGTTCACCTCCCCTGCTCATAGTAGTTATAAATAATTGATTCATTTCTGGACCACCAAAAGTGACTGAAGAAACGTAAAGTACTGGAAGTTTTATTTCAAATACTTTTTCTCCATTCTTCGGATTCCACCTAGTGATTTTACCTCCTGCAGAGTGGGCTATCCATAAGTAGCCTTCTTCATCAACTGTCATCCCATCTGGTCTACCCGGTTCATTCTTAAAATCAATGATAACCCTTTTGTTATAGATCTCTCCTTTATCCTTATCGAAATCAAATTGAAAGACTTTCCTAAGTGGGGTATCTATTAGATAAAATAATTTATTGTCTGGATCCCAACCAAGTCCATTTGATCTATAAAGCTTATCTAAAACTTTACTCAATCTCTTACCTTCTAATTTATATAGACTGGCAGTTGGTTTTGGATTTTCTATGTCTAGATTCATTGTTCCAGCCCAGTATCTACCCATTATATCACACTTCCCATCATTGAATCTATTCTCTTCATCATTTTCCAATTCAAAGTATGGTATTATCTCTCCAGTGATTAGGTTTAGCGTGTAAAATCCATGACGTAAAGTTACTATTATTGTCTTATAATCAATAAGGCAGAGAGAGGTTACTAGATCTGGCGTATCGTAATATTTCTCTTCATTAGTGTTGAGGTCATTTACTATTACCTTCTTACCTTCTATATCTACCCAAAATAGTCTGTTTTTTTCAATGTCGTAAACTGGACCTTCACCCAGTATTGCTTTGTAATTCCCTAAAGTTTTTAACTCTATTTTCATCTAGTCTCCCTCACTACTAATTAGATCCTTTTGAAAATTAAAGCTCGTCATGAAACATTTTATCACATAGTTTATGCTTAAATAATAATAAAATATATCTATAGTTATTGTTAACAGTTTCGAACCAACCATGGACTATAATGAAAGAAAAGTCATTAATAATAAATGCTACATTGCCAGATGTGAACTTATATCCCGAAGAGGTAATGTTGAAATAAAGAGATGTATAGATTATCCACTAACGGAGTGAAAAAGGATGAACAGTTTTTCCGGGACTTTAATGAAGACCAAACCCCGTTTATAATATAGTTAAATTATCAAATTATATTGTAAAAATTTCACTAAAACATTAGACGGTACCAACAAACATTCTATTTACCAAATAATAGCATGGAAAGCTTATTTACTAGATAGCATAGAGGGTATGTGTGAAATACAAATACTCTTATGTCTTAGATTCTGGAATTCCTCTTGGTGGAATAGGTACTGGCTCAATGGAAATAAGAGCAGATGGTAGACTTTACTCATGGACTATATTTAACAATGGTGGGATTGCGGAAAGAAATGAAGACAGGTATAAGTATTTCTTAACGGAATTCGACTCCTTCTTTGCATATGAAGAGGGGAAAATGATTAGAATTCTCCACGCCTACGATTACAACTTTGGAGCAAATCCATATACGAGACCTTGGATAAGACCGGTAAGGGAAATAGAATTCACAGGGGAACCACCAATTGCTTACCTAGACTACGATAATGAAGTTAAATTAAAGGCGTTTTCACCATTCATACCCTTAGACGTAAAGAACTCTTCCTTACCAGTAGCAATATTTAAATTTAGTAGCAAGAAGAATACAAGATTCTTCTTCGGAGTTAATAATCCATTTGAGAAAGGTCAAATAGAAGTTAAGGAGGACATGGTAATCTTCAAGGGAGAAACAACATCTGATGATCCGAGATATCAAGGGAATCTATGCATTAAGGTAATAGGAGAAGACGCATCAGCTACTGCATATAATCAAATATTCGACTTCTGGGACGATTATAGGTCTAATAGTTTAGTGAAGAAAAAAGGAGATAACCTAGGAATCGTAAGTGGTAAGGGAAACGATTTAACTTTCATAATCACTTGGTTCTTCCCTAACTTCATACTTAAGGATGGTAGAAGAGTCGGTCATTATTACGAGAACTTCTTCAATAGCTGTGCAGAAGTAATGGATTACGTTATTAAAAAACTAAACTACCTAGAGGAGAAAACTACGCAATTCCACGATTTATTTTATAATGCTGAAGGCGTAGAGTCATGGATTGTTGATCTAATTGGAGCGCAAATAGCTACACTTGTGAAAAGTACTTGGTTAACCAAAGATAACTTCTTCGGAATATGGGAGGGGTATTTTGACACTTCTGACCAGAGGAAAATAGGAAAATATCCTTATACTGATGGCCCAGAAAACACTGCATTAAACACAATCGACGTACTACTATACGCATTACCGGGAGTGATGCTGTTATTTCCGGAACTAGCTAAGAATATTGTAAAAGATCTCTCTAACAGAGCTCTCAAGGAGGATACCCCTGAGTACGTTATATTTTCATTAGCGTTTCCAGATAATCTAAATAAATATAAGGAAGAGGTTAGGAAGGATCCAACTATAAGTACTGATATAAAGAAATTATATGAAACTATAAAGAGAATTGTTAAGGAGACTGGTAAGGATCCCAAAGGTAGAATGCCTCACTATATTCGTCACTCATTAACAGTAGACACTTACGAGAGGATAGATATCAACCCGGAATTCGTGTTACTCTATTATTTAATAGCCAGATACACTGGTGATAGGGATTTTCTAAAGAGTGTTTATGAGGTTGCTAAAAACGCAATTGAAAGCATTATAAGAACTCAGACCTTAGATGGTTTGCCTTATCTTACATTACCATCTGGAATTGAGTGGATGAGACATGTGAACAACATGTTAAAAGCTAACGATGCTTACAAGATTTTGGGTTATCATACTTTAGCATTATCAATGCAAACACTAGACGACTGGTCATGGCTAGGCTTTTCTCCATTCGTATCCTTTTTATGGATAACTGCGCTAGAGGCATTAAATGAAGCATCAAAACTACTTAATAGCCCTCAAAATTACGAGGTAAAAGAGTTAATAGAAAAGGCTAATAAGTACTTGTGGAATGGCGAATATTATATAAACTGGTATGATCCTATTTCGAATCTGAGAGATGATTCCTTAAATGCCTCTCAAATAACTGGCGACTGGTATGTTCAGTTGTTGGGTCTTCAAGAATTTTTAGACTACGAGAAGCGGAAATCTATATTCTCCTCAATAATTAAGTATAACTATACCGAAGAAGAGGGCATTAGAAATGGGTCCTCAAACAAAGAGATTACGCCATTGGGAGTTAAACTCTCAGTACAGTCCAAGGCACCTTGGAGTGGAGTAGAATATTATCTAGCTTCACATATGTTCTATGATGGTTTCGACGAATATGCAAAGAAGATTTTGAGGAATGTTTATGAAAGGTATGAATTGGCCGGTAACTTCTGGAACCACCTAGAATGGGGTGCAAGATATATGAGACCATTAGTGGCTATAAATATCATTCACGCAATTGAGGGTATGAGGGTAAACATGCTGGATAATGAAGTTAATATAGACAAACAGAAGAATTTGAAATGGATACTACTCCTTCCTACAGCTTGGGGTTTGTTAGGTATTAACAATGGAAAGATAAGGATAAGGATTTATCATGGAGAGTTTAAGGGTAAAATAAATGGAGTTGAAGTTGCTTTAAGGGAAAATGAAGAGATTGAATTTTAAAAATTTTTATTCTAAAATTATTTCGGCTTGGAGTTGATCTATATTCTCGTCCAGTTTAAACGCCACTATATCATAATAATTGCTTAAATCTACTATATTCCAGCCAGTGTTTAGTGAAATAGTATCATCTCTAACCTTGGAGAACAATGAGTACTCGGCAATTCTCATCTTTGTTGACTTTGCAGTGTATACTCTTAACTTCTTCTCAGTAAATCCTTTTAATGGAATACCACCAAACCAGCCATCTATCCCTGCAGTAGGTGAATACGAACCATCGTGAATCCATATCCTTATCGGATTCCACGGTTTCTTAAATAGTTCGCTCACTGGTATTGCGAATATTCCACCATCACCTGCCCTATAAGTGTATACTCCCGTGTGGTTAGCGTATGAAGAGCCAACATATAGATGTTCGCCATCATGAGCCATACCGAAGATCGCTCCACTTTCCGTTATTATCTGAGGTACTACTGGGTCAATCCTAAGGAGCAAGCCGAATGTGGTCTTAGATGACATATCCCTTAAGTCCTCAGCAGGATTTGCCGATATAACCGGAATACCCATTATGTAAACTTTCTGTGCTCTGAAGCCCGGAATGTAAGTAGGTCTTTCCGATTCAGGGTTGCGAACATCTAGAAATGGATATAACCTATATATGTCCTTTTGTGGGTCGATGTGTATAAGCGCCCCACCGTAGAATGCAATTAACTTGTTTTGGATCTGCACTATTTGCCCTCCAACTCGCCTTATCTGTATCTTCTTGTTGTTTTCCAATGGGAAATCAAAGGACTCTACGAACTTATGTTCACCATTAAGCGTATTATATACCATTATTGAAGAAACATCAGTGTGTATTGGATTAAATATTGTAGCGTATATTTTATCGTCCTTCATTTCCATTTTATATACTGTGCGATTTTTCACTAGAAATTCCGCATCTCTAGTGGATACGCCCACTTTCCATAAGCCTAACTCAGCATGTCCATCAGCTCTGCTGAAGTATATTGCATCTTCGTGATCGTCGTAAAGAAGGTCAGTAACTTCGCCATACCAATTGTTTGGAGGGATTTTATCGTCCCACTTCCTACTCCATAGAACTTCTACTTTATCGTTATCATAGATCATATGAATGTGACTATACTTCATCCTCATATCTTGATATTTTAAAATTCTCTCATATTGTGATACCTCTATCATTCCAGGCGGTGCTTTCAGCCATCCGCCTATGAATAATAAGTCCTTAGACCAAGTTAATGCTGCGTGAGTATCGCCTGCTACTCTAGGTGGTCTTCCTAACTTTTCATATCTATATATTACTTCTCCATTAGAATACACTTTAGCTGCGTGACCATCATGAACTATCATGTTTCTAGAAATCGGATGAAAGCCTATGTAAAGAGATCTAAACTGATGGTGACCTAACGCTACTTCATTGTGCTGAACGAACTCTTTCAAAACTAGTTTTGGCTTTTCCAACGTTTACCCCGAGTAGTAATATAAATCTAGCCTATTTAATTCTTTAGCGTTACTATTTACGAGTTTTGGAACAAACTAGTGCTTTACGGAATTGTTGAATTTTCAAAAGAGTTGGGATGTACTACAAACATAAATTGTGTATCCGATCACTAACTGAATGAAGATAATATAGAGTAGTAGAAAAATATTCTAGAAACAAATTGGGCGTTAAACCCAATAAAGCTTAAATTACGTTATTCTTATCTCTTGATTACATGAAGTCATTTTATAGACCTAAAATAGATCTTCAAGGCTTTTGGAAATTCATGTTAGACGTTCAAAACGTTGGGGAAAAGAATGAATGGCATAAGGGTTTTAACTCAGAAGATATTATTTATGTACCAGCATCGTGGAATGAACAAAATCCAAAATGGGATCAGTTTTCTGGGATAGCGTGGTATCAAAAGGACGTATTTATTAGTGATAACTATGGGGATAAGAAAGCTTGGATAATATTTGATGGAGCGGGATACATTACAAAGGTTTGGATAAACGGAGAGTATATAGGGACTCATGAGGGATCATTTACTCAGTTTAAATTTCCTATTAAACCTAAATTTAATGAATTTAATAAAATTGTAGTTAAGATAGATAATACACCTTCGCCTTATAATTTTCCTCCCGCTAAGAATCTAAACAGTGCGGCGTTCGACTTCTTTAATTACGGGGGTATCCATAGACCAGTTTACATAGAGTTCACAGACGAATGTCACATAGAAGATATTACGATACATACTAAATCTAACGGACAGTTAAGAGCAGAGGTTTTAACAGAATGTAGCGAGAAGTTTAACCTAAGGTTCAAGTTAGTTGATAAAGAGGGAAGGGTTTTATTAGATGAGGAGAGTAATAAAAAAGTGTATGAAAAAGATGTAGGTAATGTAATACCGTGGTCTCCAGAAAATCCCAATTTATATACTCTCATAGTTGAGCTTTATGTTAACAATAATCTAAAGGACTCAGTTTATGAACGTATAGGATTTAGAGACGTAGAGGTAAAGAATGGAAAAATATACTTGAACGGTAGGCCCGTATTCTTAAAGGGCTTTGGAAGACATGAGGATTTTCCAGTGCTAGGTAAATTTATGCATGGGGCAGTTTTAGTAAGGGATTTTTACCTTATGAGAAAGATTGGAGCTAACTCGTTTAGAACTTCCCACTATCCCTATTCAAATGAGCATTTGGATATAGCCGATGAAATGGGATTCCTAGTTATATTAGAACCACCATTATGCTACTCTAATATCACTAGGATAATGAGTCGTGATGAGATTGCTAAGATGTTCAGTGATGAAAAATACTTCGAGAAAGTAAAGGATACGATAAGTGATATGATAAGGCAACATAAGAATAGGCCCTCGGTAATAATGTATAGTGTGATGAATGAACCCCCAAGTGATATGCGTGAAGTTGCAGAGTTCATAAGGAAAGAAGTAGAATTCTTCAAGAGTTTGGATTCTTCTAGACCAGTAACTTTTGCTTCGCATAGATCAGTACAAGACTTAGCGTTAGAATATGTTGACGTGATATCCTTAAACTATTATCACGGATGGTATACTGAGTGGGGGGATATTGATACTGGTGTGAATGTTGTTGTAAGTGAGATAGAAGAAATTCATAAGAAGTTTCCAGAGAAGCCAATATTAATAACTGAATTTGGTGCCGATGCAATATATGGTCTTCACAGCGATCCTCCTCAAATGTGGTCTGAGGAATATCAAGCTGAAATGATTAGAAGATATATAGAAGCATTAAAGGAGAAAGACTACGTAATAGGCTTTCACATATGGAACTTTGCTGACTTCAGAACACCACAGAATCCAGGAAGAACTATACTTAATAGGAAAGGAATATTTACCAGAGATAGGCAGCCTAAATTAGCAGCTAAAGTAGTTGAGGAACTATTCAAAAGCAAACTACCTTAAATAAGTAGTAACTCAAATATTTTACTTTTAAATCTATGTCATATTTTTATTTTAATTAGTTTAGAATCTCTTCTAATAAGAGACAATACAATCGCTTTTTCTCATTTTGTCTTCTAAGATATGGGCTCTGGTGAGCAAATTTGGTTTGCAACCCCTTATCATAATATCTACCTATTATGATTCCTTTTTAAGAATATCTGTGCATTTACGTTTCCTCCCTATAAAGGGGAGACCTTGAATTACTGTATATTTCAAATTTCATTTTAACTGCTGTAGGTTCATTTCTACTACTTATATATGTCTTAAACCTTATTTCTCTCTACTTCGAAAAATTTATTAACAATGATATTTTCAATTTTATCTTCATACTCAACTATACTTGCCTCAAAATTCGTTTACAATTTTTCATTATTCTTATATAACGGTGTTTTAACTATTATCCTTTTTAGGTGTTCTAGAGTAACACATTTCTCTACAAGAGGACATATACCCTCATCTTAACTTCTTAATTTAAGTTTTAACTGTGTGCGAAATTTGACACGGGATATATATTTTTATTCTTTAAGACCAGTTGAGTATTATGAAAGCAACAACTATAGAGGTAGGACTATATAAAATCCCTTCAAGGCATGCACAAGAGAATGCGATCGCGAGGTTCACCGCTTACGAATGGATAATAGTTAGAATTAAATTCTCCAATAATATAGAGGGAATCGGCTGGACTTATACTCAAGGTAAGGGAGGAAGTGCAATTTTCCATCTCTTAGTAGACTATTGGGCTAAAGAATTACTATCTGAAGATGACTTAGACCCTTTAACACTTAATAAAAAGGTTTGGTCACTTTCGTATTCTTATGGGTTGGAGGGGTTAAGCAGATTAGCTTACGCTACTATAGATATTGCACTATGGGATGCATTAGCTAAACAAAGCGACTTACCGCTATATGAGATGTTAGGTGGGTCTAAATCCCCTAAAGTCAAAGCTTATAGGAGCGGGATAGATTTGAATTTCTCCTTGCAAGATTTAGTTAATGACATAAGGAAGTATAAGGACTTGGGATTTAAGGCATTTAAAATAAAAATAGGAAAGCCAAACTTTGAAGAAGATATTGAGCGAGTTAAAGCAGTGAAGGAGGTTATAGGAAATTATCCATTAATGGTTGATGTAAATAGAGGTTGGAATTTTCAAGATACTGTAAAAAGAGGCAAGATTTTGTATGATTTAGGAGTTTACTGGTTAGAAGAGCCTATAGAAGCAGATCTACTAGACCAATACAAACTATTAAGAGAGAAGTTAGAAATTCCGATTGCTGCAGGAGAAAGTCTTTACAACAAATTTGAACAAACCATGCTGATATTAGAGAAATGTGTAGATATTGTACAATTAGACGTGTTAAGAAGCGGAGGTATAACAGAGTGGATGAAATACGCTCAATTAGCAGATTCTTTAGGATTACCAATGGCTCCCCACTTTGGCGAAGAAATATCTGTACAAGTATTATCAGCCATAAAAAACGGATTATTTCTAGAACATCTACCCGGTAGTAATTTACATGATAGCGGTGTGTTAAAGTCATCACTTACCTTCGAAGAGGGTTATGCTATACCACCAAATAAGCCCGGACATGGTATAGAATTTAATTGGGAAAAACTTTCTAACTATCAAATAATGTATGCGAAAGTTACTTAGCTTTTTATGGTATTTTTTCAAGATTTATTATCTGGTTTATTTTCTCTATCATTTTTCTCTTAACATCTTCACTTACTACATCATCTAAAGCTGGTAATGGGGGTCTTACAGCATAGCTTGAGATTAAACCCCGTAGCCATGCTCCTAGTTTAGCTAAATGTGACATTGTTAAGGGGAATTTTATAAATGACCTATACTCTAAGAGTAGATCATATAGCCTTATGGCAGTATCAACATTTCTCACTTTTACGTAACTCTCATAAATCCTAAGGGGTAAAGAGGAAAATGAACCCATTGAGGTTGTAAATCCTTTTGCTCCTAAAACGAGACCTAATAAAGCCCTCTCTTCCAAACCATCTATTACCTCTATCTTCTCCCCTACTAGCCTCACTACCTCCTTAAATTCTACTACGTTATACCTAGCCTCCTTCAGCAACTTAAAACTAGGTATTATATCGCTTAGCCTCTTTATTAGTTGTGGGGAAAGATCTACTCCAGTTGATGATGGATTGTTGTATATTACAATTGTTGAGTCACATGATTCAGAGACTTTAACGAAGTAATCCAACATCCCCTTTTCATTACCCTTTAAATAGTAAGGGGGTAAGATCATTATTTTATCGACACCTATCTCCTTATATCTCTTACATAGCTCACTTGTTTCTAAAAATGAAGTAGATGATGCACCAGCTATAATTTCACCCTTATTTAATGATTTTCTCACAACATCAACTACTCTAACTTTCTCCTCAAAGGTAAGAGAGGAGAATTCACCAGCAGTACCTAGAGGAACAATATTTTTATACCCAGAACTCTCAGCGAACTCCACAATCCTCTTCAATCCTTCTAAGTCTAACTCCAATGTCTTAGTGAAAGGTGTTACATTAGTTAAGAAAACTCCGTCCATACTATCTCTATTCGTTCAAAATTTATAAAATATGTTGCTAACTTATTCCTATGAAAGTTGTATTTTCTAGTCTTGCGTATCCAGAGTTAAGCTTAGAAGACGTTGTAGAGAGAGTAAGTAAGTTTGGGTTTGACGGATTGGAATTAAGGGTTGCAGATGATGGTAAACATTTGAAGCCAGAATTCCCAATAAATAAGGAAGAGTTAGCAATCCTTTCATCGATAAGAATATCTGATTTAGCAGGTTATGCTAGGTTTTCATCTCCAGACGAAACTGAAAGAAAAAAGAACGAAAAAGTATTGGAGACATTGATAAAAATGGCTAACACTCTAAATGCTCTGGGAGTGAGAGTTTATGGTGGGGAATTTAGTGATGAAGGAGTGATTCACAGAATAGTTCAATCGCTAAAGAGGATGAATAGAGTTGCCCAAGACTATTCAGTTAAAATTCTCATAGAAACTCATGATAGTTTAGCGAAAAAAGATAACATAGTTAAACTGTTAGGCGAGCTTGATGAGGAGGACATAGGATTTGTCTATGACCCAGCTAACGTTATTTTTGCGGGTGATTCTCATGATGATGTTTTCCCTTTAGTAGTTAAAAGAATATATCAAGTTCACGTTAAGGATTTCATAATAAAGGATAAAAAGAGAGTATTTGTCGAACCAGGAAAAGGTATAGTTCCCTTAGAGAAAATAATTAATGACTTAAAGAGAATTGGTTATAAATATTACATTTCAGTTGAGTGGGAAAAGATTTGGCATCCGGAATTAGAAAATGCTGATAATATACTACCTAAATATCTCTCATATCTAAGGAATCTACTGTATAACTAGCTTAAATTAATGTAAGATATAATAACATGTAAACCTAAACTCTTAAATGCAATAGAGTTATTTTATTATCGTGGCTGACACAAGGAGTCTTCTAAAGCAGATGAGTCTAGAAGAAAAAATAGCTCAGCTCCAAGCTATACCAGTTGATGCTCTCCTAGAGGGAAAGGAATTCTCTGAGGAAAAAGCAAGAAAATATCTAAAGCTAGGGATAGGACAGATTACTAGAGTAGCTGGAAGTAGATTAGGACTAAAGCCAAAAGAAATAGCTAAAATTATTAACAAAATTCAAAAATTCTTGGTAGAAAATACAAGGTTAAAAATTCCGGCAATAATCCATGAGGAATGCTTATCTGGTCTTATGGGATACTCTGCTACGGCCTTCCCTCAAGCTATTGGTCTAGCTAGTACGTGGAATACAGAATTAGTTAATAGTGTAGCATCAGTTATAAGATCTCAAGCAAGACTACTTGGGGTTAATCATTGTCTTTCTCCAGTACTAGATGTTTGCAGAGACCCGAGATGGGGGAGATGCGAAGAGACTTACGGGGAAGACCAATATCTAGTAGCTTCAATGGGATTAGCTTACATTACTGGATTGCAAGGCGAAAATCAATTGGTAGCAACTGCAAAACATTTCGCTGCTCACGGTTTTCCAGAGGGTGGAAGAAATATTGCACAAGTACATGTGGGAAATAGAGAACTGAGAGAAACGTTCCTCTTCCCGTTTGAAGTTGCCGTAAAGACGGGAAAAGTAATGTCAATTATGCCTGCGTATCATGAAATTGATGGAATTCCATGTCATGCTAATCCTCAATTATTGACAAATATTTTAAGACAAGAGTGGGGATTTGATGGAATAGTAGTTTCTGACTACGATGGTATTAGACAATTAGAAACAATACATAAGATTGCGTCAAATAAAATGGAAGCCGCTATTTTAGCTCTTGAATCTGGAGTGGACATAGAGTTTCCTACAATAGATTGTTATGGTGAACCGTTAATTAATGCTGTAAAGGAGGGTTTAGTCCCAGAGTCTCTAATAGATAGGGCTACGGAGAGAGTTTTGCGAATTAAAGAAAGACTCGGCCTTTTAGGCAATCCATTTGTTGATGAGAGTTCAGTTCCGGAAATGTTGGACGATCATAAATCTAGAGAATTAGCCCTAAAGGCAGCTAGAGAGTCAATAGTTCTTCTTAAAAACGAGAATAATATATTACCTTTAAGTAAGAATATTAATAAAATTGCAGTAATAGGACCAAATGCCAATGATCCGAGAAACATGTTAGGAGATTATACCTATACTGGACATTTAAATATAGATAGTGGGATAGAGATAGTAACCGTTCTCAAGGGGATAGTTAAAAAGGTTGGAGAAGGAAGAGTACTCTACGCGAAAGGGTGCGATATTGCAGGTGAGTCGAAAGAGGGATTTGAAGAGGCGATAAAGATAGCAAAGGAGGCTGACGTAATAATAGCTGTAATGGGTGAGAAATCGGGACTTCCAATATCGTGGACAGACGTTCCTTCTGAAGAGGAGTTTAATAAATATCAAGCAGTTACTGGAGAAGGTAACGATAGGACTAGTCTAAGATTACCGGGAGTTCAAGAGGAGTTAATCAAGGAATTATACAAAACCGGAAAACCGATAGTATTAGTTTTAATTAATGGTAGGCCTATAGTTCTTTCACCGATAATTAATTACGTAAAAGCCGTAATTGAGGCATGGTTCCCAGGAGAAGAAGGGGGAAATGCCATAGCTGACGTATTATTTGGAGAGTATAATCCTAGTGGACGATTACCAATCACATTCCCAATGGATACTGGACAAATACCATTATATTATAGTAGGAAACCATCTTCATTTAGGCCTTATGTTAAGCTTCGTTCATCTCCGTTGTTTCCATTTGGATATGGTTTAAGTTATACTCAATTTGAATACTCTGACCTAGAAGTAACGCCAAAAGAAGTTGGACCTTCTGGTTATATTACCATTTCATTAAACGTTAAAAATGTGGGAAAAATGGAAGGAGATGAGGTTGTTCAATTATATATTTCAAAAACCTTTTCCAGTGTTGCTAGACCAATTAAGGAATTAAAAGGATTTGCTAAAGTTCATCTTAAACCTGGTGAAAAGGGAAGAGTGAAATTCACACTGCCCATGGAAGCATTAGCGTTTTACGATAACTTTATGCGACTAGTAGTAGAGAAAGGTGAGTATCAGATACTAATAGGGAACTCTTCTGAAAACATAATTCTTAAGGATATGTTCAGAGTAAAGGAGACCAAACCTATTATAGAGAGAAGAATATTTCTATCAAATGTACAAATAGAGAAAATTTAAGAAATGCAGGAAAAAGAAAATTATTTTTCTTATTTCATCTTCTTCTTAGGCCTAGTATAACTGCGACTATTACTATAACTATTATAACAACAGCTATTATAGCGTACAATGCAGTATTGGATGACGAACTAACAGTAGTAGTTACAGTAGCTGTAGTAGTACTCACAGATGTGGAAACACTAGTAGTAGTTGAAACACTCGTAGTAGTTACAGTACTAGTTGTAGTAGACGTAGTAGTACTTGTAGTAGTAGACGTGCTTGTAGTAGTACTAGTTGTAGTTGTAGTTTGATATACGAATGGATCATTAGAGGTATACCAGCTTGAGGGAACTTGTGAAGTGTAATACCACCAAGGCTCTGGAACAGACTGATTAACCAAATGCAAAGCTAAGATAACGGGTAGAGTGGTTGTCCCTGTGCTAACCCACGGTGGAGCTGGCCAGTAATAGTTTTGCGCAGTTGGCCAGCCAGTAACAGTATTATTAACATACTCATACCATAACGCATTATACACTACGCCGAATGCTGGCATGTATTTTAGCCATAATAATGCCATGTCGTTTATTAGTTTGTTCTCTACTTCTGGGTTGGTCAAGTTGCCCCATGCGTAATATACTAACATGTTTGCTGGTGGTGAAGAAGGTGCTAGTCTGGTTGTTAAGTTAAACCTCTCCATGTTGTAGTAAGTTGTATTTCCTATTGGCGTAACGTTACCCGGGGAATTCCACCAATTCCACAAATACCCCTCAAAATAGAATATTGGAGCAGGCCCTTGAATTAAATTCCATATCATTCCCATCCAGTAGTTTCCAGTTTGCATGTAGTTGTACCATGTGGAGAATGGTGGTGTTTGTACTTGTACAGTTATGCCTATTTGTTTCAAGTCTTGGGCTATTATTGCTAGGTCTGCATCCCAGTCTGTCCATCCAGCTGGAGCCATGATCGTCATGGTTGGTACTGGTGTACCATTTGGCGCTATCAATTGCCCATTAACGAGTTTGTACCCGTGAGATTCAAGTAGCTGTAAAGCAGCAGTTACATTACCTTGAGGTGGCGCCATAGACTCAGCCATTTGTAAAACAGTGGAATTCAGAACATTCAACATTTGCTCTGGTAAGGGTAATGGAGTAGAAGTCGGAGGCTCGTACCCGTACTCCCCTAGATATGAGATAGCAGTTCTATTGATAGCCATGTATATTGCTTGTCTCAAAACTGGGTCAGTCAAAGGCCACCTCATATCATTAAATAAAACCATTTGTGGATATCCTGGAGCAAAATAGTAGTAACGATGAGCCGGATCTTTAGCTATGAAATTCTGTTGTATTCCAGGCTCAAATGCTCCGGCCCATGTTATCTGCCCGTTATTTAGTGCAGAATTTTCTTGGACATTGCCTGCGTATGATGGGAATAGTAAGTATTTTATTCTTGGTTCTCCTGGCATCCAGTAGTGTGGGTTAGCTACTAGTACTACTTGCTGTGGACTGTAACTATATAGCATATATGGTCCAGTACCTATAGGATCTGTAACTTGCCACGTATACGGATTTCCAGTCTTATTTAAACCTACGTAAGTTCCATTTGGTAATTGCTCAACCGGGAAGTACTTACCCCACTGCACTGGATCAACGATCCATTGCTCCAAGACAGTATATAGATCCATCTCAGTTTGTCCTGGTTTGAATATTATTTCTAGTTCGTATGGGTTTATTATCGTCATATTTGCTATTTCATTTGCAGTGTAGCCTAGTTGTGGGTATGCTTGTTCTAGGGCGAACGTATACCATACAGCAGTTGCGTTGAATGGCGTACCATCTGTGAAGTAAACGTCATGCCTCAAGTACAATATTAATGCTAGTGTTTGCACTTTTCCGCTTGAAGTGTTAACATAACCAGTAGTCCACGTCCAATTAGTAGCCAACCATGGAATAATTTGACCGTTCAAGAAATTCACTAGAGCTAATGGCTCATAAATATACCATAATCCAACGCCTGTCGGACTAGGGGCACTCCATGGGTTAAAGTTATCTTGCCATGGTCCATTAGCAGCTACTATTACCATACTTCCTTCAGGTTGTACTGATGTTTGTTGTCCCATTATCGGAATTGTAAATACTCCTATACTTATTAACATTAAGATAGACAGGATGGTAGAAATTATCTTTCTTATCACTCTTACTTACCTCATTTTGTGATTATTTAAACAGATTTATTTAATATTTATGCGTAACATGTTAAGTGCATTTGATTATATAATAGAATGAGTTCGGTATTTTGACTTTCTCTGTGTAATAGATTAACTATGTTCTTAAACTATTTTATAATATTGAAGAATCCTAGTTTAGCGTACCTTAATAATTACTGCTGTATTGATCTACGGAATATTTTTGCTATGATATTATATTATCTTAATTTCATTCAATAATAAGATGTGCAATTTCTGCCTATGATACCTCTTAACTCTCTGTAAAAATTCGTCAATATCACGAGGCAAATAATTACTGAAAAAATTTAAACTCTGAAATGTCGTCATATAATATGAATTGGAAACTGGGAATTATCTCAGATGAGATCTCTCAAGATTTCGAGCACGCAGTAAAAGTAGTAAAAGAATTGGGTGCGAATTATGTTGAAGTTAGAAACCTTTGGAATAAGAATGTAACACAACTTTCAGATTCTGAATTCTCAGAAATGAGAAAGATTGTTGAAAGATATGGACTAACTATATCGAATTTAGATTCGCCTACCTTTAAGATATATATCAACGACGAGAAAAGTTATAAAGAGCATTTACAGATTTTAAGGAAAGTAATAGAATTAAGTAGGAAATTGGATATTACTTACACGAGAATATTTACATTTTGGTATGAGGGAGAGTTAAGATATTATATTGATAAACTATCTGAGAAATTTAACAGTGCTATAGATATAGCTGAAAGTGAAGGAATGACATTAGTGATCGAAAACGAGTACAGTTGTCTTGTGGGCACTGGTAAAGAACTTAGAACATTTTTAAATAAAATAAACACAAAATGGGTAAAGGTATTATGGGACCCTGGAAACGCCTTTTTCGCTAGAGAAACACCTTATCCAGACGGATATGAATTAATAAAAGAGGACATAATGCATCTACACATCAAAGACGCTATGGTTAAAGATGGACACTTCATTTGGATGCCAGTGGGAAAAGGGATGATAGACTATAAGAAACAATTTAAAGCACTAGTGGGTAAGCCATATGTAATATCATTAGAAACTCACTACAGAAATGCCTCAAATGATCCAGAGGCTAGTACTAAAGAGTCCTTTAATGGTTTAATTAAAATACTAAAGGAAATAGGTTGACGTCACTGTTGAAAGTCTTATCTTTATTTTAATCTCTTAACTAACCACTCCGTTACCTCTTTATATAATCTTTGTCTAACTTCATAATCGTAAAATGTATGACCACCCTTATCAAATAGTATTATTTGTTTATTCGTAGACTTTACTCGATTGTAAAATTCCACTGAAACCCTGAAATCTAATACCTCATCATCTTTTGAATGTACAATAAGGATTGGAACATCAATTTTATCAGCTATATGCAGTAGGTTGACTTTCATTTCATTAGCGACTTCTTCCTTTAATCTAAATGGACCAAAAGGTGAATATCTGTATCCATCTTGCTTTGATATCCAATTACTACGTGGTCCCTCAGCAAATAACCCTGGTGCAAATAACACTAAAGCCTTTACGATGTTACGAAATTTCTCAAATGTCCAAAGAGCCATTTCACCTCCTAAACTGAATCCTAGAAAAGCAATATTATTAAATCCCATCTTAATTGCTTAGTTTACAATATATTCGGAATCGGTTAATGCATTTTTGATCGAGAACGCTTCATCGAAAAATCCATAACTATCTCCATGTCCTCTATAATCGAATCTGTGAGTTGTGATCCCAGCGTTGCATAAATTAATTACTAGATCAGTGAAGAGCCTACCGGCTTCTATGTGATTTCTTGTAAATCCATGAAACATAATTAATAAAGGACTTTCTTTTATAGAGGATGGCCTATTCAGTATATAGAAAATCCATTCATTATTAGGAAGGTCAATAGTGCCAGAAATAGACTTACACATCTTCTCCATTCACCTAATACTCCTCTCTCCAATGCAGTATAAAAATTATCAAATATTATGCTTTATTGGTAACTTCGATATTATACAAAAGTTTTATAATTAGTCATCTTGGTATTATCTGCCGAATAAGAGGAAGGGATTGTAATAAGTGGAAAGGAAACGTTCTCACTTAGTTGTAAGTAGGGAGTTAAGGTTAGAAGTAAGCCATTATCAACAGTATCAAACAAACCGTGTAGTTTACATTTTAATGGAGAAAAGGCCATTACTAATGACGCATCATCAGATTAAGGCTTATATTCCAAATAGGCTGATTCTGATATAAAAGGATGTGAGGACATTCTATATAGGTTTAGTAGTTTCCTGAAAATGACGTATAGTAGAAAACGTTTCATTTTTTCCAATAGAAGATTAGTTTGATCATTCCATTTTAAGTGCCTGCAAGTTACAAGTAGTCTACGAAATATCTCTTACAAGGTTTTTTACTACCAAACTAATCTAGAATCTAAAACTTAAATTATAATCTAACAAGTAACTAGTAAAAATTAAATATGTTAAAATTGTATATGGTTGTTTGAGGATATAATGGTATCCTTAAGAAAATTAATATCAATAATAGTTGCTATTTTAATAATAATAAGTTTAGGAATAACATTTAACGTTATAACTTCACAACCAACATCAGTACAACCAGAAGGGAGTTTAGTTGTAGTCGCAAATACTATTGGAACTTGGCAAGATAACTTTAACCCATGGAACTCTCCCACTGCACAATACTCAGGTTTATGGTTCATTTATGAACCCTTAGCCTTGATAGATTACGGTACTTCGCAAATTATTCCATGGTTGGCTACTAATTGGACGTGGACTACTGGTTATGTTAACACTTCAAGCGGAAAAGTGCAAACACTAGCATTAATATTGTACTTGAGGCATGACGTTTACTTCACAGATGGTACGCCATTCAACGCAACTGCTGTATGGTATACGTTCGCCCTAGAACAAGCATACCCACAACTAGGCTACACTGCAAATGAAATAGCAAATATGACGATAATAAACCCATACGAACTAGAAATAATATTTAATCAAAGGGCAACTCCGGTTATACTATATACAATCCTAGGGCATTTCATTGTTGATCCAGTGCAGTGGGGTAAGTACTTCCCGGTTGAGCAATTACCAAATGGAACTTACGTAGGTTTAAATAAGACTGGAAATCCGTATACGTGGCAAGTTACAGATCCTATAGGTACTGGACCATATATGCTATATAGTTACAGTCCACAGCAAGTAGTACTAGTAGCTAACCCACACTACTGGATGCCAGGAGAACCAAGAATAAAATACTTACTATTCCCAGCATATGCAAGTGGTACCCAGGCTACAACTGATCTTGCACTGGGTAAGATACAGTGGGCTGGCATATCTATTCAAGATATTCAATCTGTTTTTGTGGCCAAGAATCCACAGTTCTACCACTACTTTTTCCAACACGTTACCTCCCCAGGAGTATTGTATCTCAATGATATGCGATGGCCTCTATCTGATCCAATTTTGAGGCAAGCCATTAGCCTCGCAATTAACAGAACTGCTATAACTTATCTAGTGTACTATAACTATACTACACCAGCTATAGATTTGCCAGTTTCGGTAGGTCAGTTAGGATTTTTTAACTCAACTGTAATACAACTTGCTCAACAGCTAGCTCCTCCACAAGGTAATGTAACTGCAGCTCTTCAACTACTTGAATCACATGGTTATAAACTAGTTAATGGACAACTAATAGCACCGAATGGAACTCCAGTTCCCACAATGACCATTGAAGCACCTGCAGGATCAACAACATGGGATGCTGAAGTAGCACTCTACGCTCAGCAATTGAAACAGATAGGGATAAACGTTCAAGTGGTAACTCCTCCATTTTCCACTGCGGTAAATGATTTAGAAACTGGGAATTTCTGGATGGAGAGGATATATCTACTATCAACTGGTCCTACACCGATAATGTTCTTCCAGGCCTTTCTTTACAATCCAGTAAATACGCCAGGTAATATAACTCCGATAGGCAATAGGACAACATATAATGTGGGAAGATTAAACCTATCTTTACGTCTATCTCCCAACTCTCCACCGATAATTAATCTTTATCAATATGCAATGGGTAATATAACTAATGTGACTGAGTACAAGAAACTTTTAAACGAGATCGGAATGTTCTGGTTGAAATATATGCCAGCAATTGTACTAATAAATGGATGGGTTAACTACGAATATATTAATAGTTCAATCTCCGGTTGGGTAACTCCTCAACACAACTATTGGATTGGAGCGCCATGGTATAATCCACCTCTACCCGTTATCTTAGCTTTACATTTGACTAATCAGTCTGTTCCAGAGCCTTGGTGGTATTACGAAAGTCAATTTAATATTACGGTTCCCTCAAGCTGGTATACCTCTAATGATCCATTCGTATATCAAACTACAACTACAACTAGTACTACTACAAGCACGTCTACTACTACAAGTACTACTACGTCTACTACAACTAGTACTGTAACTACTACGAGTGTTTCAACTACTACTAGTGTTTCCACATCTGTGAGTACTACTACAGCTACTGTAACTACTACTGTTAGTTCGTCATCCAATACTGCATTGTACGCTATAATAGCTGTTGTTATAATAGTTATAGTAATAGTCGCAGTTATACTAGGCCTAAGAAGAAGATGAAATAAGAAAAATAATAGTTTTTTTTAATAACTATTACTGCTTATTAAAAAACTAGAAATTAATAGCTGGTAAAAAGCTGTTCACTTCTTCAATTACTTTATTCTTCACTTCATCCGGCTCAAAGAAATGATCTCCTTTTTCTATTAATACAAGTTTCTTTTTCTCTGCTTTTATTTTTTCAAAGAACGTAATAGACTGCGTGTATGGTACTACACTGTCATCTTTACAATGAATTATCAAGGTTGGAGAGAAAATTTTCTCAGCCAAATTCATTACGTTTGCCCTTGCCACGCTCAAATATCCTTCTTCTTTAAGCTTTAAATTTCCATATCTCCCAACAAGGTAATAATTCTCAACCTTTCTAGGTGGATTTCTAAAGACTTCTATAAAGTTTATAGCTGGAGCTAAAAGTACTAATGCGTTTATATCGCTGAATTTGGCAGCAGAGTAAATCGCAACATGCCCTCCCATGCTTACCCCAACAAGCCCAATTCGTTTAGGATTGTACTCCCTCTTAACTAGGTTGATCACGTTTTCAGCATCTTCGTAAGCGTATTCAATTCTAAAATTTTCAAAAGGAAATTTACTTTTATCGTGACCTCTAAATTCCACTCTAATTACGTTTATACTTTTTTCACATAATGTATATGCTAGTTCATTATACGGTGGCTGAAATCTACTCCCCGTAAATCCATGAAACATAATGAAAAATTTATCCTTTTTACCATTTTCAGGCACATTGAAAGTTAGGTTTAAGCCATTCACTTCACTATCATATTGTTTACAGCTTATCATTGAATTGATAATGTTTAACTTCGCTATAAAACGTTGTTGAGTAACTAGTTAGACGTGGCATTTACAACCTCTAAACTTCAATTTAGGTATTGTTACTATATCCTTTTGCCCTTGGTAAGGATAGTCCCCAGTATCTCGATAGAAATCCTCATATTTTTCTACTTTATTCTCATCAATTTCAACTCCTAATCCAGGCTCGTTTGGTACCTGTATTCTTCCGCCCTCTATATTAAATGGTCTCTTTATTATGTCATCCTCTAAATATATGTAATGTGTGTCTATTGCATATCCAAGATTTTGAGCTACCGCTGCTGAATGAAGCATTGCAGCTAACGCTATCCCAGTTTCGCTTGGGCTATGCATTCCTAATTCTAAACCTAAACTCCATAGCGTGGCTGAGAGCTCAAGATAGCCGTAAATCCCATACCACCAGTGTGGATCTCCTAATACTACATCTACTGCACCTCTAAGGAATACGTTAGGTATATCTTCGAATCTAGTTGCTACCGTATTAGTGGCTACAGCGTATCCAGTAGCTTGTTTAAACGTCCTTAATCCCTCCATTGTCCAAACGGGATCCTCAAAATACTCAATTTTTATCCCTTCTAGGCTTTTAGCTACGTTTATTGCTTGAGATAGATTCCAACCACCATTAGGGTCTATTCTAAATCTGGCGTGGGGAAATCTCTCAGCTAATACCTTAACTACATCTATCTCATGCTCTGGTTTAAACACCCCAGCCTTTAGTTTTATTGAAGTAAATCCATATTTTCTAACTACTAATTCGGCACTTCTTACTAGATCATCCACTGTTTCCGTATCTTCTGTTGGAAAAACATAAGCTGAGATTTCTATACTGTCTTTTAGTTGCCCTCCTAGGAGGTTTGATATGGATACTCCTAAAGCCTTACCTTTTATATCAAGTAGTGCAGTCTCTATAGGGAACCATATTTGTGGTAATAGCTGATTATAATATGTAGCAGTTATTGGAGAAGCGACTTTCCACTTCAGTCTTCTTATGTTAAACGCATCTTCATTGATTATTTGATCTTTCAGCTTTTCAATAAGTGGAGCCAATGAGAATCCACCGCCTCCCGTTTCTCCATATCCCGTAATTCCCTCATCCGTGATTATTTCAACTAAGGTAAATACGTTTCTTCCAGGATGTCCACCGGCAACTCTTAATAGCTTTCCCTTTATTGGGATAGCGATACTCCTAACCTTAATATCCTTGATTTTGATTTTAGTCACCTCTGATTTCCTTCTTTTTCGCTAGAGTATTAAAAACATATCCTATAACTAGTTCTTCATTATCGTGGAAAAATGCTTTTCACATGCTGAGACATAAGGAGATTTATAAAAACGAGACGTTAACCTATTAGATTTCAACTAATGTTAAGACATGTTTAACTTTTAATAACAAATATAGAAAATAAACTTTTTCCAATGAATATCTATCGCATTTAAATCGTCAGATAATAAGCTTTCAATTCGCAAGAGTTAGGAATAATCCTTAATAATTTGATGCAATAATCACCTATTGGATGCCAGAAGTAATAGATCTGAGAGTAGAATTTACGGTAAATCCTATTGGACTAGATGAACAAAAGCCTAGATTCTCCTGGGTATTAATACCGGCAAAAAGAGGTAACTTACAAAAGGCTTATAGAATTATAGTAGGGAATTTAAATAGTATTTCTAAAGATATTGGTGATGTTTGGGATTCCGGAATTGTTCAATCTGATAACAATATCATAAAATATCAAGGTCCTCCAGTGAACTACTCCGCCCTTGCGGACGGAGCATCCCCACCTCACGATGAGGATTTCCTGCTTCTTCCGGGAAACTTGCTATACACTCCCTCTGAGAAGGGAATGTATAGTAGAGGTTTCCCGTCCACAGGCACTAAGGGCAGTCCCGACCCCGCACAAAGAATATTTAGAGAAGCATTATAATCACGATCTGCCACCCAACCACACTTAGGGCAAACAAATGTTCTGTCAGCAAGAGTAAGGTCGTTTCTCACATAACCACATCTCGCACACATCCTTGACGTGTTCCTTGGGTCTACCTTCACCACCCTCCTACCAGCTCTTTCAGCCTTGTAGGAGAGGTGATGAAGGAAGAGGGAGAAGTTTGAGTGAAGAATATGCTTCCTAAGGGTCTTGCTTTTTGGTCTCTCTACCATTTGTTTAGTTTCCAGATCTTCAACGTAAATCTCGTCATATTGTTCCACTAGCCATGTGGTTATCTTGTGTATGTAATCGTTCATAAAGTTCTTGGCGTGTTCGTGAAGTTTTGCGAGCTTAACCCTAGTCTTTTCATAGTTTTTAGAACCTTTCTTTTTCCTAGATAATATTCGTTGGACGAGGCGTATTTTCTTCTCGATCTTGTCGAACACTTTTGGATTTTCTATAACAATACCATCTGATGTTGTAACTAGTTTCTCAACACCAACGTCAACACCTACTCTCCTACCGTTACTTGGTAATGGTTTCTTTTCAACCTCAATCTGGAATATGGCATACCAGCCAGTAACATTTTTCACTATAAGCACTCCCTTCACTCTCCCTTCTAAAGGTCTGTGAAAGAGCACCTTTACGGAACCTATCTTTGAGAGAATTAGCTTATCTCCCTCAACCTTGAAGCCAGATTGGTTGTAGTTTATGAACTTGAGGATCTTCTTATATCTGAGCTTACCGACTTTCTTTCCTTTCTTCTTGAGTTCGTGAAGTGCTCTAATATTATACCATAATACATTGTTTACCATTTGGAGAGCCTTTGAGTACACTAGATCCTTTCCCTCAACTTTCAAGTCCTTGATCATTGCTTGGGTGTCACTTGGGGTTATCTTCTTTCCCTCTCTTCTCGCTTTCGTAATAACGTCTAATAGCGCGTTGTAAACTTTTGCTTCAACTTGCATTACCTTGAGGAGTTTTTCCTCTACTTCTTTAGACGGGTAAATCTTGTACTTGAAGGATAGTTGTACTACATCACTCTTTTCCTTGGCTCTCCACATAGTTCTTCAGAACCTCTAACGTAACTTGTCCGCTAGTTGCTAAAAAGTAGGATGGGGACCATAGATGCCCTTTCCATAACTTCTCCTTAACTTGTGGAAATTTTCTCTGTATCTCCCTTGAGGTTATTGTCTTTATAGCGTTTATGTACCTTGGTATGTTAAGGGTTGGTTTAGCCTTGAATAACATGTGGAAGTGATCCTTGTCAACGCTAATGTCTATAACTTTGAATGTTTTGCTTATTTCAAGAATTGTTTCTTTCAAGAAATTTATGATCTCCTCATTGTCGAACACTTTCCTGCGGTACTTCACTACTTGGACATAGTGGTAGTAAAGCACGTAAACTGAATGTGCACTTCTGTCCAATCTGTACCGCATAGTTACATGTATTTTTCAAAAACTATAAAAATCTTTCTATAAGGTGGCTATCCATCCGGAAGGGGACTTTCGCCCCCTTAACCCCCCATAAAGTTAAAGAGGGGGCTACAACACTTTGGGAGAGGTGGGAGAAGCTTACTGGAAGGGACATGAATTCTCATAATCATCACATGTTCGGTAGTGTTGATCATTGGATTTATAAGTACGTTGCAGGATTAGAAGTCTTGGAACCGGGATTTAAGAAAGTTTTGATAAAGCCAAGGTTATTTAAGAGGCTTAGCAATGCTTCGGCATCTGTGAGAAGCATTAGGGGATTAGTTTCTGTAGAGTGGGAGTTTAGGAATAATGTGTTTAAACTCAAAGCTACAGTCCCCTCCTTCGCTGAGATTCACTTACCTAAAATTAGTGAGAAATCTCCGGGAATTCTCTCAATTAAGGAGGAGTCTAATTGGGTAATCGTTGAGGTTAGCGGTGGTAACTATAATTTTGAAATAAGGAGTGATAAAAGTAGTTAATCCTTTTCATCAAAAATATATAAACTTATTAATTACTTAAAACAGCCGACCTAACATTTTTGAATTTTAGATATTTTTACTTATCTCAACTAGATTTAAGGTAATCATTGGGACTGAGTTCTCCAAACGTTTCAGTAATTTTCACTCTTCTCTCTAGCAATAAAGCGTCATCCAGATTTGCATCCACTAAGAAATCTTAAGGCTAAACTTTCAAAATGTTATTATAATTAATATATATAATAAATATACAATACAACATTATCTTCCGTTTATCGTAGAAAAGGAAAATGTGAATAACAGTTGATATACCTTATAGTTTGTCGTCGTTTTCGTTAAAGTCTTTCTATATTGTGGAGTAATCTAGACCTGTTAGGATTATCTTCATTTATATTCTCGTTGGCGACAGCGCTAGGAGATGTAAAAGAAGAACATTTACTCGTACTAATGATACCTTTTTGGTTGTATTTGCTCTCTAACGTATTTCCTCTAGAGTATCTTTGATGAGATTAATCATGAATTTCTGTATAATTCTGAAGAGTCCCACAAAGCAATGAGTAGCAGAAAGCTTATATAATAGTTTTATGAAGAAGCCCTATAATGAGAAAAGTAGGCAACTTAAATGTAGAAATAGAATTTATCACAGATAATATTGTTAGAATTTTGTATTATTATAGAAGGGAAGATTTTGTAGATAGTAGTTTAGTCGTATTACCTAACTTAGAGAAGATAGGTTTGAAAAGTGAAAATATTAGCTCATCTACACTCTCTTTCTCGAGTAAATCCCTCACTATAGATATAAACACCTCTAATGAAGAGTTAGTAATAAGGAATAGTAATGGGGAAATTGTAGTAAAAGAGAAGAGAAGGGATTTAAAGTTTAACGATGAGTTGTCCACTTACAACGTTATGCAAGAATTTGAGTTGAGTGAGGGTGAAAGATTGTATGGTTTAGGGCAACATGCAGGAGGAAATGGTTTAGGTCAATCTTCTGCCTATAGTTTGGACTATAATGGCCTTTCGATAACACTATCTCAGAGAAACACTGACATTGGAATTCCTTTCTTAGTTTCTAGTAAAGGTTATGGGATACTGTGGGATAACTATTCCCTTGCTTCAATAAGTCTTAAGAGGAACAAATTGAAGGTTTGGTTTGAAGCCGGTAAAAAGATAGATTATTACGTGATTTACGGTAATTCTATAGATGATGTGATAAGAGGTTATAGAAGGTTGACCGGAGATGCTCCTCTCTTATCTAAATGGGCATATGGATATTGGCAGAGTAAAGAGAGATATAAATCGCAAGATGAGTTAGTAGGTGTAGTTAAGGAGTTTAGGGAAAAAGAGATACCTCTAGATGTAATAGTGTTAGACTGGAGATATTGGGGAAAGTATGGTTGGAACGCTTTCCAATTTGATGAGACTGACTTTCCAAAACCTAATGAGATGGTTGAAAGAATTCATGAAATGAAAGCCAAGTTAGCAATATCAATATGGCCCACATTTGGAAAGGAAACCGAAGTTTTCAAGGATATGGAGAGCAAAGGATGCATAATCCAAGGGACTACTGCATTTAATCCTTTTAAGTATGAATGTAGGGAGCTCTTTTGGAGTTACGTTAAGAGATTTTACGATATAGGGGTAGACGCTTATTGGCTTGATGCCTCAGAGCCCGAAACCGGTCTTGGTTTAGTCTTCTTTTCTCCAATTCATGATGCGGACTTAGGAATTGGAAAAGGGTATGAGTACGTGAACGCATATTCGTTAATGGAAACTAAGGCTGTATATGAGGGACAAAGGAGAATTAGCAACAAAAGGGTTGTAATATTGACTAGATCTGCCTTTGCCGGTCAACAGAGACATTCTGCAATTAGTTGGTCTGGTGATGTATTGGGTGATTGGGCTACGTTGAGAGCTCAAATACCAGCTGGGCTTAACTTTTCAATTTCTGGCTTACCCTATTGGACTACTGACACCGGTGGTTTCTTCTCTGGAAATCCAGAAACTAAGGCATATGCTGAGATTTTCGTTAGGTGGTTCCAATGGAGTACATTCTGCCCTATCCTTAGAGTTCACGGCACAATATTCCCTAAAGAGCCTTGGAGATTTCCGGGTGAATATCAAGACGTTATCCTTAAGTATATAAGGTTGAGATACAAATTACTGCCTTATATTTATTCATTAGCGTGGATGACATACGGTAATGGATATACAATTATGAGACCATTAATTATGGATTTTAGGAATGATCAAAACGTTTACGATCTTGATGATCAATACATGTTTGGTCCCTACATAATGGTGTCCCCAGTTACTTTGCCGAGTATCAAGGAGAAAGAAGTTTACTTACCCTCTAGCGAGTACTGGTATGATTTCTGGACAGGTAAGAAGTTTGAAGGAGGGAGGACAGTAAACGTAAAGATAACGTTAGATACGATTCCCTTATTTGTAAGAAGTGGTGCTATTTTACCATTATTAGGAAAAAACGTAAATAACGCTGAGGAGGATTGGGATGTAATTGAGCTAAGGGTTTTCCCAGATAAGGACGGCTATTTCGAATTATACGACGACGATGGGGTTACGTATGATTACGAAAAGGGTAAGTATTATATAATACCAATTACTTGGGATGAGAATAAGCAGGAGCTCATTATAGGAAAGAAAAGAGGAGAGTTAGAAATGGGTAAGAAAATAATTAAGATAATCTGGGTTGGGGAGGGTAAGGGTATTGGTTACACTAAGCCAGACGTTGAAGTAGAGTATGATGGTAAGGAAAGTATTACGATGAAGAAACCTTAGGATTTTTAATTTCATAACTCTTTTGTCATTACGATGATGGAATTTAAATTAGTGGTTTACGTTACGGCTCCAACTTTGGGAAGTCTAAACGAGGAAAGAACTAAGAAGCTTATTGAAGAACTTAAAGAGTTAGGAGTAGAGAAAGTCTATCTAGAAAATTATAGAGATGGGAAAGTGTTAGATGTAAACATAATGACTAAGTTTAAAGAGATTTTTGAGAGGGAGTTCGAAGTTGCTGGAGGGATGGCAATTGGTACATGGGGTGAGGGATGGGGTGAAATGGAAAATTTTGGTTTTAAAGTTGCGTGTATTGCAGATGAAAGAAATAGAGAGATGGTGAAGAACGTAGTTGAGGAGCAAGCTAAGGTGTTTGATGAGATAATAATTGACGACTTCTGGGCTAATTGGTGCCATTCTGAAAAGGATGTAAAGTTGTTTAACTCAATGTATGGGTTAAATTTTACTAAAGATACATTGGTTAAAATGTTGAGGGATCCTGTCATATCGCGTTTATGGTGTGAGTACTCTTCGTCTCTAGTTTATAACGTCTCAAGAGATTACGTTGTAGAGCCAGCTAAAAAGGTCAATGGAAAAGTTAGAATAACTCTAAAGGTTGCTGAGTGGAGAGAGGACTTCTATCATAGGGGGCTTAAATTAGATAAGCTAGCCGAAATCTTTGATAACATTTACGTTGGAACTGAGGCTAGGGAATATACAGCAAGATATGGTTCGCTATATATAGTTGATTACGTTAAGGGTATAGTTGGTGATAAATTAAAGGGTGTATGGTTTGATACATTTATAGGTGGAGAAGGTGGTGATTACGGTAGTTTTAAAACATATTTCCAGCAATTTGTCTTAAGTGCGTTTGGTCTCACGGAGGAAATTACACTGTTTGCAGCGGGAGATATTTTAGATCCAGAGAGAAAGCATTTGTTTGAGGGTATTAAGGAAAATAAGGCAAAGGTACAAGAATGGAGGAGAAACATTAGAGAATACAGCTCTATGGGTTTGAAGAGAATACCGCTCCAACACTTCATGGCTCAAAGAGTTGATAAATATGTAGAAGATCACTTGGGAATAATGGGTATACCGTTAGAGGTTTCTAGCAGTGTAAATCCAGGTGATATAGTGCTCATAACTGAGTCAGATATTTACCATTTGGACATTATGGACTTACTTAATAAGGGAGTTAGCTTAATGTTTACGGCAAGTGCAGCTAAAAAGCTTATTGAGATTCTAGGGGATGTTGCACTAAAGGTTCTTGGTGTAAATAACGTGATTTACGATAATGTTATTGCTAACGCATTAACTAGGGATGGGAAAGTATTCTATTGGTCATACTACAAAAGGCAATCCAATTTCCCTGTTGGGCCCATATTTTCCCTAAATGGTGCATCACCAATCCTTTACGCTTATGATGGTGTGGAGTTTTATCCAGTAGTCTTTCAGAATACGTATTCTAACGGAAGAGTTTATGTTATATCGCTTACCACTTACTTACCGTATCTGATTTCAGAATTCTATCCAGGTATTGCAAGGCAGATCATTAGGGACATTGTCGGAGATCACATAGGTATAAAGGCTATTGCAACTTACCCCTTCTTATTTTCTTTAATAGTTAAAAGGGATGGAGTGGTAACTGTATTAAATTTAAATGACTTCCCAATTAGGCTAACGTTAAGTATTGATCCCAAAAGGTATAAAATAAGTAACGTACAAGACATGAAAGTATTACAGTCTAATGAAAATGAGATTAGGATAAGATTAAAAGAAAACTCATTTGGTGTAGTGAGACTTGAGAAAGTTTAATGCCTTAATGGTTTTACTGGAGGTACGCTGTTTAAGTGTTCTATTTCATCAGTTATTCCACCATTTGTGGCTATTTCCTTGTATACGAGGGCTGAAGGTCTCCAGTATAGTCTTTTAGTATTGTAATCAACTTTTAACAAACCAAATCTCATAGAGAAGCCTGAAGCCCATTCGTAATTATCAGCCAAAGACCAATGTAAATACCCTCTAACATCGGCACCACTATTTATTGCTCTGTGAACTTGATAAACATGAGATACTAAGTAATAGGGCCTTTGATAATCCGCATCATCTGCAATACCGTTTTCAGTAACATACATATAGAGATGATATCTATTCCAGTATTTTGTCAGAACATCGTATAGTCCTTCTGGGAAGAACTCCCAGCCGAAATCACTGGTTGGTAGTCCCGCTAAGCTCACAGAATTTCTCTCACACCCATGACCGTAACCTCCTAGACTAACATATCCTTTTTCAGTCTTCTTAACTACAGTCCTAGTGTAATAATTGACGCCAATCCAATCCAATCTACTCTTTAGATCATCCCTTACGACCTTCTCATTTCCTCTGTTGATTTCACCCTTAATTATTGCATCAAAAAATCCCCATCTATTATCGTATTCAGCCATTTCCACAGCTTCCATATCTTTTTCAGTTAAAGGTTGGAATGAACTATTTGCGTAGATTATTCCAACTGGTTTTTTAGTAACACTTTTTATTGCGTCATATGCCCTTGCGTGAGCTTGAATAATGTTGTACATTGCCTTACGGGAAAGTTCAAAGCTTAGGTACCCTGGAGGAAAACCGGACTTAACACCAACGTATCCTAAACCTCCAACAACGTTTGGCTCATTCATTGTCGAATATTCATCTACCAAGTCATCGAATTTCCAAGCTATATAGGCTGAGAACCTGGCGAACTCGTAAACTGTCCTAGTACTTAGCCAACCAGTTGGACCAGTTAAATCTCCTCTTCTTACTCTAATTGGGTCATGTAACCATAGAGGTAATGGCCAATGGTACATGTTTAATATAAAGTAAAGTCCTCTACTTTTAAGGTCATTAAATATTTCCCTATAGTGGTTTAACGCGTTTTTGTTAGCATATTCGTCGAGTCTTTTTAACTCGTTTTCGTTAATCTCAACCTCTATGACATCTTGCTTTGATTCATCTAAGTTTTGTGGTTTTGGTAATGGATTGGGAAATATTCTAGACCATTCTACGTTCAATCTAGCTATTTTTAATCCCATTTTTTGAGCATTGTCATGGAATGTCTTATAGTTTCCCCAATATCCTGGCCCATTCTCAGGAAAATCTCCACTCACTAATCCCGCTGCGATATTTTCTGGATCGTGAACCCATTTATACCAGTCTGTATTTGGATCTTCTGACCCTGGGGATCCCATTTCTGATTGAAATCCAGCTTGAGACCAACCAAACCTAAAGCTCTTTGGAAACTGGTACATGGTTTTCTTTATGATTAATATTATTTAAGCTTTGAGCGAGTATCTTTTATCGTTAAGAACAAGGGAGATACTGAGAACCTTAGGATAGAGGATATGATAAGCATAAGATCTATTGAGTAAATTGGACTGTAAAGCTGTGAAACATAATTATATGCTACCCCTCCCAATATTGATCCAGTCATTACTCCAAAGCCTACTGTCAAATTATAAACTGCCAAATTTTTTCTTATCGTTTGATCATCTGAGTTATCAAATATGTAGGCAATGTAAGTTACTGATCCAACAGCATTGGTAAATCCACTGGCTAGGTTTACAATATAATAAATAATATAAATGGAATTAGACAAGGCGTAAGATAATGGATAGATAGTATAAAGTGCGCTCCCGAGGAAAAGCGTTAATTTTCTCTTAGTATCCGTTAGTTTAGCTACAAGTTTTTGAAACATAATTGTGGTTACTCCAGTTTCCACACTCAATATTGCTATATTTTCATCACTCATATGAAATTTATACACTTGGGCTAACGGGAAGATTGGCCACGCTAATGATAATACTAGATTAAAAAGGTATACTGTAGTTAGAAATCTTCTTAACAATGGTGTGCTTTTAACTCTCTTTTCTTCGTATATTGTATCAGTCTCTATTTTTCTAGACAAGTAAGCAGAACCAACCAGCATTAACCCGGAGACAAGGAAGAACTCTCTTATTAACTCTGTATTACTTCCAGTAACCAAACCTGTTACTAAAGTAGCTACTAATGCGCCTATGGTTCCATAAACTAGGTATAGGGATAATGTAGATCCTCTATTATTCTTACTTATTTTATCCATTACCAAATTCCATCCAAAATTGGTAATACCAATACTTATCGTGATAATAAAATAAATAATAAGGAATGTCAAGTTAAAGGGTATAAACGCGCTTATTACCCATAGTAGACCATTAACTATTGTGCCTATAAATATTAAGAGTTTAGCTTTGGATTTGATGAAGTTTAAGAAATATTGTGAAATGTTAGGTACTGCGTTAGTTGCTGAGGTGATTAAGGCTAATTCCTCTGAATTCATTCCAAAGTATGCTGAGACAAATGATATGAAGGGATTTACCAGATTATTAGCAAGATTTGATAATATTGCAAAAATTTTCAGATATTTCAACTAAGTTCACTAGTAATATTCCATTAGGAAATTAAAAGTTATCTTACAATAGTAATGGTGTGGGAAAGCCAAAAATACTAGATGTAGACGTAATACTACAAGGTTATTAATTATAGAAAACTTTAAAAAGTGAAAGGAAAGTTCCCAATTTTTTACTACAATTTATTAATTTTTTGGTATAAAGAGAGATTAATTTAAAAGGCATCAAATTCAAATTGTATTTTATGGGTTACGTAGATGCTCACACACACGTCTGGTTTAAGGAGGCTCTACCCAACGAATTCTTCTCTAACGATTCTGGTTACGAGTATACTCCGCCTAGTATTCAAGATACTTTAAAGGAGATGAATAGTGTTAATATTGATTATATAGTTATAATAGCATACCCCAGTAGGGAAATATGGCGTACTAAGGAAGATTTTCCAATCAATATGATAAAAGTTGTTAAGGAGTACGCGAATAGGTTTTCTATTGTTGGTGGTATTGAGCCAAACAAGTTAAGTCTTAGCGAGGCTAAGGGATGGTTAGAAAAACAATATGAGGCTGGAGTTTCTGGTTTTAAATTACACCCAGTTCACTCTCACGTAAAGCCAAATGCTTATAGAGAAGAGGAAGGCGGTCTAAAACAACTTGAATTACTTTATGAATTCGCGCAAGATCATAACTTGCCAGTTATTATCCACACTGGTACTAGCGTGTTTTTAAACGCTAGGAATAAGTACGCTGATCCAATATTCGTTGATGACGTTGCAGTAGATTTTCCAAGGCTTAAGATTGTGTTAGCTCACATGGGCAGACCAAATTATGTTCCAACTGCTTTCCAACTAGTTAGAATAAGGAAGAACATTTTCGGTGAGATTTCTTCCATACCTCCCAAAAAACTGTTGGAGTATTTACCTAGACTTGAGGAAATAAGTTATAAGACTATTTATGGTAGTGATTACGGAGGGCCAGGCATAAAAGGTATAGCGTATAATTTGAAAGAGTTTATGTCAATAAACATCAGTGAAGAAGCAAAGCTCAAGATGGCTAGTGATAATCCTAAAGCCTTGTATAAACCTTTAGAGTAGTATTTTTACCTCCCTATCCTCAAGTGATGACCTATATATTCCATCTATAATAGAATGAAGGATTATGCTCTCCTCACCAGTTACTGGAGGTTCCTTATTCAGTAAAATACTATCCACAAAGGCCCTTATCATTTCGAAGTATATGTCAACCTTCCTTAGTACTGGCTTAGTGTCAGTAAGGAAGTTCTCGGTTCTACTGTGAAAAGAAATATCCATAATCGCCTCATGTCCACTTCCTTCAATGCCTCCCTTATCCCCTAGCACCCTTATGTAACTTTTTTCCTCTACATGGGATACATTCGCAGCCCAACCAACTTCTATTATTAAACTTACATCACCCTCAAGCTTTACAAATCCTACTGCATAATCATCCAAACTGAAATTCTCCGGATCCCAGTTACCCCAATTGAATTTAACTTCTTCCTTTTTATTTCCGAACTTCGTATATACCTTACCCATTACACTTATTGGCTTTCTAAACTTTAACAGGGTAAGCAAATTATCTATTAAATAGCATCCTATATCCAATAGTGCACCTCTTCCTCCAGAAAGCGTTTTGTCAATAAATGTAGGAATTCCTGGTATTCCTCTCCTCCTCACTAGGTACCCATAAGCCACGTAGGGCTCTCCCAATAAACCCCTATCAACAATCTCTTTACCATATTGCAATGCTGGAGAGAATCTACTCCAGTACCCTACCATCAACTTTAATCCCTTATTTCTAGCCGTATTGACCACTTCTTTAACCTCATCTAAGTTAGCCCCTAATGGTTTATCAACTAACACATTAACTCCCTTACCTAGAACGTCCTTAGCGATCTTGGAATGTAATCCAGTTGGCGTAACAATGCTTACAGCATCGAGGGATTCCTTTTCTGTCATCTCCATGTAATCTGTGTAACATTTAATCTTGAATTGTGAGGAAACTTCTTCACATCTTTCCTTGTTTACATCAGCTATAGCTACAATATCTACTTTATCGTTAAGCTTAGTTAACGGTATTAAATGTCTATTTCGTCCATGTCCACCTACTCCTATGATTCCATATCTGATTTTCATATATGTAATAGCCTGGGAAAGGTTTTAAACTATCATGTACTAAGATTTAACAATTGTTAAAAAAATGAAATATACGGCCCATTTAATGCTAGAAAAGTCACTAAAATGTCCAATTGTCCTTCAAAATATTTTTTTAAAATGTAGGGATTTGTATGAAAACAATTTGGTGGTTCAGTGTATTACTAGATTAGTAGGATTGATTTATATATTCCTAGTTTGATATAAGTATGTGGCAGTAAGCTTTAAAAACTTCAATATACATTTATACATTAGTGAAAGAAAATGGCTTTGCTACAGTTGAGGAAAAAGGAAGAACAGACAAAGAAAAGAGATGAAAAAGAAAGGGAGGAAGAAATAATATCAATTGATAAACTCCCAGAGGAGTATCTGAGACTTGAGTATCCAAATGATTGGAAGTATCTCCAAAAGGTAAAGGGATATAGTGTTTTTTGAAACTATAAATAATAGTTGTTACTAGTTTTATACGTATGAAGTATGTTAGATTAGGTGAATCTGGAGTTAAGGTATCCCAAGTTGCAATAGGCACGTGGTTTCTTCCTAGATTACAAGAGAAAGACGAACTAGGTATATATAAGGTAGATAAAGAGACTACATTAAAGATCCTTAAAAGGGCATATGATGAGGGAGTAAACTTCATAGATACTGCAAATAGATACCACGGTGCTATGGCTCCAGTTGATTTAGCGCATGTTGGTAATGCTGAGCGTATTGTAGGAGAATTTCTAAAAACTGTTGATAGAGAATCTGTTGTAATTTCAACAAAGGTTAGGGGAAAGATGGGTAACTTCGTTAATGGAGAGGGTTTGTCTAGAAAACATATAAATTGGCAAATTAAGGAGAGTTTAAAAAGGTTAGGCACAACATATATAGATCTCTATTTCATACATTGGCCAGATCCTGATACTCCCAAGTTAGAGACCTTGAGAACATTGAATAGTTTGGTCAACAATGGGTTGGTTTATTATTTAGGTGTTAGCAATCATTCTGCAGTAGATGTGATAGAATTCCTACAGTTAAGTGAGAGGTATTACTTGGAGAAATTTGTCGTAATGCAAGAAAAATATAACATGTTGGAAAGGGATATAGAGAAAGATAAGATTGATGTTGCAAAAAGATATGGATTAGCAATTATGGCTTATTCCCCATTAGCTCAAGGATTTCTCACTGGAAAGTATATAGATAAAAATAACTGGAAGGTAGAGGAACTCAGTAGAGCAACTATAAGTGAAGACTTCAAGAAGAGATACTTTACCGACGTTAATTTAAAGATATTATTAGGGCTAAGGGATATCGCATCAGAACTAGGGATAACTCTCTCCCAACTAGCTATTGCTTGGCTTCTGAAGAGAGGTGAGCAGCACGGAGTTACAGTTATCCCACTTATAGGAGCTAGTAAAGTAGAACACTTAGAGGATAACTTATCAGCCTTAAATGTTAACTTGAGAGATGAACATATGAAAAGAATAGACGAAATATTAGGAGTAGCCACATGACTTGTAAACATCAAGGGCTGCATTTAAATCCCTCAAGGCTATTTCGGGGGGCATAGGTACTTCAGTATCGTTTTTAACTGAATTTATAAACCCTCTTATTTCCTCCTCTATTGGATTCGTCTTTTCAACCTCTATTCTTTCCTCTCTACCATCAATGTTTAATATGAGATCTCCGAAGGGTTTTCCTGCAACTCTCGTATTCGGATCTTCTATAATACTTCCATTTTTACCGTAGATCTCAAAGGCAGGTACTTTTGGCGGATTTGGAGTTGACCAACTATATAATAATAGTCCTAGGTGTCCTTTTTTAAACTTAAAAGTTGCTAACGTCAGATCTTCTCCTTCTATCCCAGAGAAATACCTTCCACATATTCCCTTAACGCTTTCATATTCTCCTCCTAAGTTAAGTAATGTATCTATGAAATGAACTCCGCCATCTATGAGTGCTCCTCCTCCCATTTTCTCCTTTTCTCTTCTCCATCCCTTTGGCTGATACAAATGCGTTGATCGCACAACTATTAGGGATAAGTTCTCTAATCTGTATAAAAGCTCCCTCGCCTTTCTAACTGATGATTCGAAGTAGAATTGTTCTAAAACCATGAATTTCCTTTTAGTCTCTTTTGCAGTATTTATTAATCCCATAGCCTCTTCTATTGTCCTCGCTATTGGCTTCTCCAACATTAAGTGTTTTCCTGCTTTCATCGCCTTTACTCCCACCGAGTAGTGTTGGTCATGGCTTACTAGTAAGTCAACTATGTCAACATCTGATTTTAAAACGTCTTCGTAATTCGTAAAATATCCCTTGGCGTTAAATTCCTTTACACATTCCTTTGCCTTCTCCTCATTTCTGCTGAAAACATAATACTCTATTCCGTTTATATTCTTCATAGCTCTTAAATGTACTTTCCCGAAACCGTCACACCCTACTACAGCAATTTTCATAGTCTTATTGTTTAGTTTCTTAAATATTTAAACATTACCTTTTATCGTATGGTAATAGAAATCTTTTTAAGTTAAATCAAAAAATAAGGCTATTCGTGAAGAAAGCATCTATAGTGACGTCGAAGTTTAAGGCTGAAGTTAAGACCGATTTGGACAAGGAATTGAATTTGAGAGAAGAGTTAGTTAAAATTGATGGTAATAAGGTGTCAGTTTTTGACGGTGATAAAGAGGTGTTTAATGCAGATAATATAGTAAAGCTTTCTTTGGAGACAGGTATAAGTGTGGACAAATTAATAGGCTATACTTCTGATGGTAAGGAAATTGAAATCGCTTATTTTACTAAAAGAAAAGAGGAATTATTCAAGAAGGTTATTGATGCGTTTAATAAGGGAGAGCAAATAGAGGTAAAGGAGGAGGAAAGAGAGGAGGGTGTAAGAGTTAGTGTAGGTACATTAAGATGGCTTTGGAACATTGCGTCTAAATATAGAAAGACCATGATATTTGGTGCTATTCTCTCCTTAATCACTACTGGTCTTAATCTGGTCCCTCCATACTTACTTAAAATATTGATTGATAGTGTATTATTATCGCCCTCTCACTCTTCCACGCTTTTCATCAACATTATAGTGTATCTAATCGTATCATATTCCGCATTAGCCTTACTATCTTCTATTCAGAATAGAACACTCAACAATCTAGGTTCTAGAATAATAAACGATTTAAGGGAAATATTATACAAACACGCAATTAATCACGATTACTCTTTTATAGAGAGGATATCTCCTAGTAGGATACTCTCCAGACTTACCACTGACGCGGGAAACACTAATTGGCTATTGGTTTGGGGATTGCCGACACTTGTTACAAACCTATTTACGATAATTGGGATTGGAGTGATTTTATTTACATTAAACCCTACGCTAGCTACTTTCATATTAATCCCAGTACCCGCGATAATATACTTAATAATCTCGTATAGAAGAAAGTCACATAGGCTTTACCATAGAAATTGGAGGAGAAGTGCTGATATTACTTCTAGAATAAATGATACAATACCAAACTTTCTAGTTGTTAGATCTTTTTCCAAAGAAGAGTATGAGTCGAAAAGGCTAAGGGAAATGCTGAACAAGCTTTACGAATCCAGTGTTGCGATCAATAAAATGAACTCCTATTACTGGCCCTTAATGGGATTCATAGTAAATCTCTCAACTGTGTTAATTTGGTGGGTAGGAGGTCATGAGGTAATCTCTGGAGTTATAGAAATAGGTGTAATAACAGCGTTTATAGCCTACGTTTCGCAGTTTTACGGACCAATAAATAATTTAAGTAATGTTTTACCATTTATACAACAGTCTTTAACATCTGCGGAAAGGATTAGGGAAGTATTAGAAGCTAAACCTCAAATAGTAAACCCGGAAAAGCCTAAGAGACCCAATATGCCTGCAGAGATACGCTTCGAACATGTTTACTTCGGTTATGATCCGCACTTCCCCGTTATTAAGGATATTAATATTGAAATAAAACCTGGAGAGAAAGTTGCAATTGTCGGTAAAAGCGGTTCCGGAAAGAGTACAATAGCTAAACTACTACTGAGGTTCTATGACGTTAATGAGGGTAGAATTCTAATTGATGGGATAGATATTAGAGAAATAGATTTAAATTATTTAAGAAGGAAAGTGGCTTACGTACCTCAAGACGTCGTACTATTTGATACCACAGTAGGATATAACGTGGCATACGGTACAGATAACGTAAGCGAGATTGACATAATTAGAGCGTGTAAGATTGCCAAGATCCACGATGAAATTGTTAAGTTACCATTTGCTTATGATACTATTTTAGGGGAAAGGGGAACTTATCTATCAGGAGGGCAGAGACAGAGATTAAGTATTGCTAGGGCAATTATAAAGAATCCAGATGTGTTAATATTTGATGAGGCGACTTCCAATTTGGACGTTACAAGTGAAAGAGAAGTTTACGAGACAATGATGGATGTCTCTAAGGGTAAGACGGTTATAATGATCACGCATAATGTGCATGAGGTTATGAACTCAGACAAGGTTATAGTACTAAATAACGGCAAAGTGGTGGAGGAAGGAAAACCAATTAAGTTATTAAATAAGAAAGGTGAATTTTACAAAATGTTTAAGGAACAAATTAATGAGGAAAATATCTTTGCTAGGATGAAACACAATAATGAAGAAGAAGAAAAAATCATTGTAAACCTTATTGATATTAATAGCGTTAAGATAACGCAATCTACTAGGAGAAGTACCGTAAATGTTATTTATGAAAGGAAGGTGTATCGGAATTTAGTTCCAAAAATGCTATTTCCTATAACTAAACCCACATTTATAGGTCTTTATGATGAGAACGGTAAGGAATTATTCTTGATAGAGGATTATACTAAATTAGAAGAAAACTCCCGTAAAATGTTAGAGAATGCGTTAGCTTATAATAATTTAATATTCCAGGTTAAAAAAATAAACGAGATTAATATTAAGGGTGACCAATTAGAATGGGACGTGGAAACCAATAAAGGTTCAATAAAGGTATACACAATAGGAAGGAGAAACGTAGTTGTTCTAGATTCTAAGGTGGTTTTGATCGATAAAAACGATAATCTTTACGAGATTGATCTGGATAAAATAGATAGGAAGAGCTTTAAGATATTGACTGAGACTGTTTAAGGAGCCATTGTGGGATATCTATTTTTACTTCTCTACCCTCTAAGGCAGACTTATATATGCTTTCCAATATTACTACTCCTATTGCGCCTTGTTCCGCCGAACATAACGGGTACTCTGGAAATCCTTTTGAAATAGAGTTTATTACAGTTCTCCACACCTCTCTATATACGCTTCCTCTTTGTGGCTGAGTTGAAGGGGTGCTTATGAAGAGTTCATCTGCGATATTCCTCATGAAGTTTAGCATCCCATTGTCTATATGTATTCCACCTTTATCGCCTAAAGTCACGACCTCCATTTTATTTTCCTTTATATATGAAGCCCAACTCACCTCAATGTAGGCTGATATTTCGTCTCCTAAATTTAAGAAGGCTGAGCCGAAATCTTCTACCTCAACTTTGAAGTTAGGTAAATTGGGGGAAGGGTATACGGAGAACTTAGTTTTGTCATCAAGGAAAGCACTATATGTTCTCCCCATAACACTTTTCGGTAATGGGAAATCTGAGAGGAAAAGTAGTAAATCTATTATATATATGCGTACCTATGTCAAATACTGCCCCACCTTTTGCCAAATCCTTATTTAATAAATGTTGGTGATGTAGGTATCCCTCTCTGCCTTATATAAAATCCTCTCATGTGGTATATTTTACCTACTTCACCCCCTCTTATCAATTTCTTAGCGATTAACATCGCTGGGTTAAACCTATTTTCATGGCCTACAACTAATATCTTATTTCTTTTCCTTGCAGCTTCTACTAGTGTTAAAGCCTCCTGAAATGAGGTAGCCATTGGCTTTTCCACATAAACGTTAGCATCATTATTAATTGCATCTAATGCTATAGTCGCGTGAAGACTATGGGGTACTGCTACTAAAACTAGGTCTGGGTTTTCATTCCTTAACATTTCCTTATAATCTAAATAACCTTTACACCCAGTTTTTTGAGAGAAATCCTTCACCCTTTTTTCATCTATATCCACACAGTAGTCGACTTTTATTCCTAGATCATTTAATGCTGGCAAATGACCAGTAGTTACCCATCCTCCTAGTCCTACAATTCCTAATTTCATATCTAACCTTCCATTATTGTATTTAAAAACTTTATTTGAAGAGCATTATGGAAAAATAAATAGATCGTTTTTTCATATATTGCCATCTCACTCATCTTGAACCTAATTGAGCTTGGACAATTTAAGGACCTCGAGGTCCATGTAAACTGAAACCTTTTTCAGTATGATGAAAGATTAAGACGAACTTATAGCTGAGGAGAGTTAGTTAAATAAACTAGCAATTAGGTTAAATAAAATAAAAAAGTTTATAAAATCATTGATCATTTAGCATAACTTAAGAATAAAAATGACTGATGCCCAAGAAATCACAAAATATTTTCTATAATATAATGATGAAATAGCGTAGTTGTGTTTAAGAAACCTCTTTTATTTTCAAATATAATACTGACATTAGCATCCTCATAATTCCTATCCCAATTAACATGACGTTTATTGCAACGGTTAAACTAAACCAATCTGAAGTAACATTTAACATTAAACTAGAAATGGTTGAACCTAAAAGTGCAGCAATTCCATTAAACATGTTATAGAGAGCTATATTGATCCTCTTCTCGTAATAGTCAGAGTGGTCAAATAGGAACGCAGTGTAGGAGATTGAGGCCGAGTTTGTAAACCCAGAAACAAGATTAGCGATGTATATCTCATAAGGTGTGGTGGAAAACGCATACGCCAGTGGGAAAGTTGCTAAGGCAAATCTACCAAAGAACATAACGAATTTTCTATGCCTATCAACCAATCTACCCACGAGTCTTTGTAATGCCAACGTGGAAGTTCCACCTGTAACGTTAATTATGGCTACTTGAAATTCGTCCATATGGAACTTATATACTTGAGCCAATGGGAAAATTGGCCACGCCATTGACCATACAAATGTGAAGATGAAGTTAGTTAAGATGAATTTCCTTACTTCAAGATTTGATGAAAACAGTCTTATACCATTTCCTCTTGCAAACTTAGCATCAACATCGGAATGGTAGATTACGTAAGCGTTAAAAACGTATATTAAGCCTGCAATGATAAAGAAGTACCGCATTAAGTCTAAATTATTACCTACGATAAATCCAGTTATTAACGTGGCTATTAAACCGCCTATCGAAGCGTAAAAATTATAATAGGCTAGAGTCTTTCCCCTTTGAGTTGTACTTATTTTATCCAAAATAAGTAACCAACCGAAGTTTGCGGCACCAAGACAAGCAGTTATAATAGAGTAGACCAATACGAAATACTCATTATATATTGCGTAAACTCCTACTAATATCCATAATAAACCTCCAAGTAAACTTCCAGTTACAATTAGCTTTTTGGCTTTTATGTACAAATTTGCTAATGCATATTGGATTATTCCGGGGAATGCAGTATTAGCCGAGGATACTATTGCCAATAGCGCACCCGTTATCCCATTAGATGCTGTAAAGAAGGATACAAAGGGATTTACGAGACTAATAGCCAAATTGTTCAACAATGAGTAGAGTCTCAATGGCTTCAATAGAGGTCATAAATGAGATTAATAGTCTAATCTTTTAAAGTTATTCCCTTTAATATTTTTGGAAAAAACATATAATGATTAGCTATTTAAAAGTTTTAAAATTAATTCTGGTTTAATTGGCATTGTATAGATGTTTTTACCAATAGCGTCCTCTACAGCATGAAGGATTGTTGGAGTTGCTGCTATGGTCGGTAGTTCTCCTATTCCCTTGGATCCTAATGGGGTGTCTGATTTAGCTAGACCTAGAGACTTCCATTCAACCTTTACAGATTCCATAGCGGTAGGTATAACGTAGTCAGAGAAGTTGGAAGTTACTAGTGAGCCCTCTTGTGAGTAAACAGCCTCTTCATATAGTGCCTGGGAAATACCTTGAAGCGCACCTCCATGGACCTGACCCTCAGCTAAAAGCGGATTTACGACAACTCCCACATCGTCAAACGCCTTGTATTCTAATACTTTTACGAATCCAGTGTCTTTATCAACCTCTACTAGTGCCATGTGTAGTCCATAGGGTGAAGTATAAGGTCTGATTGTATAAGAGTATTCCTCCTCTGGATATACTCCCATACGTAATGCCTCTCTAGCGGTATCAGCTAAACTCATTTCGCCCTTTTTATGATAGAACTTTCCATTTCTATACTCTATCTCCTCTGGCTTTACACCTAACTTTTCACCTACAACTCTAAGCAACTTCTCTTTTAATCTTATTGAGGCTTCATGCACTGCAGAACCTCCAACTGTTAAAGTTGTACTTCCACCCGTTAAACCACCATGGGATATAAGGTCCGTATCTCCCCATAGTACATCAACTTGGCTTACATCAACATCAAATACCTCAGCCGCTATTTGTGCAAATGCAGTAGCGTCTCCTTGACCATGTGGAGTAAACCCGCTCACAACTTGAATCCTACCATTAGGTGTAAGTTGTACTCTAGCAGTACCAGTTCCGAAGGACGCTATCTCCGATACAATAGCTACTCCCACTCCAGCCAACTTGCCCTTAGCCCTTAACTCATCACGTTTTCTTAAAAGCTCTTGATAATAAGGTTTAGCGATTTTTAACATCTCTCTGTATTTTCCACTATCATAATACATTCCAGTTGGAGTATTATAGTGACTTACTTCATCAATTATATTAACCTCTCTAATTTCAAATTGATCAATACCTAAAGCTCTAGCTCCAAGGTTCAGAATTCTCTCTATGAAGTATGTGGCCTCGGGTCTACCAGCACCTCTATATGGACCTATAAATGTCTTATTAGTAGCCACACCAAGTACCTTAACCTTTAGGGCATTAACCTTATATCTACCAACTAATAATCTAGCTGCCGTAGTTGCCATTCCGAAGGAATCCTCATAAATCTCAGCTATTGGGGCACCTAAATCCATGATCAAAGTTCCTTCTATTCCCAATAACTTACCCTCCTTATCAAAGGCAGCCCTAAACCTTAATCTCATGTCCCTTCCATGATTTGTAGACATAAACTCTTCAGTCCTAGTATTGAACCATTTTATGGGCTTCCCAGTAATAACTGCTAAAAAGGATATTAGAACTTCTTCTGGATAAATATAGATTTTACTACCGAATGCTCCTCCAACAAATGGCTGCATTACCCTAACATCATTTACTCCATACTTTGATAAGAATTGTAAAAGAACATCCTTTAATCCAAATACGTTCTGCGTACTGCTCCATACCGTCAGTTTCCTTCCGTCAAAGTAGGCTACAGCACCCCTAGGTTCCATTGCTGATGGAATCACTCTTTGGTTTACGATCTCAGCTTCAACTACTTTATAAGCGTTTTTAAATACAGAATTTACATCCCCTATCTCTACGTTATCCTCTGATACAATATTTGAGCTCAAATCGCTTTTAGCCTTTTTAACGTTTTTCAACGCCTCCTCAACGTCAGTAACAGCAGGTAGTGGTTCATATTCCACTTCAACCTGTTCAGCTAAGTCCCTAGCCTTATATTCATCTTCAGCTAGAACAACGGCTAATGGTTGTCCTTGGTAAATAGCTTCTTCTTTAGCCAATCCCATTATATCTGGTAAATCCTTAGCGGTGTAGCATAACGCACCTTCCGGACATCTCACGCTTTTTATCTTAGCATGTGCATACTGGCTTCTTATAAATACTGCGTAAAGTGTACTCTTGAAGTCAATATCGTATACAAATCTCCCTCTTCCGGTAATTAATGGGGGATCTTCTATTATCCTCTTAACTGCCCTTCCTATTTCTCTGGGCATGTATTAAGATATATTCTTTGTTTATAAAAGCTTTATTACAATAGGGCTATTCGTAATACATATCTCGGTAAACTTAACAAGTAAAGGATAACTATATTAACCTATTCAAAAGAGTTAAAACCTTATCTCTTGAAAGGGAGGCTAGGGCAACTCCCCATTAAATCCCCATAACCCCTTTATTACCCCATTTGCCCTAGCCTTATCCCATGGTTATACATTGAAAATTTATGCTTAAAAACTTTACTTTCATCATACTAAGCAAAAAGTACATATTCTATAATTATAGTATAGAAACTCTAAACTTATCAATTATATCATTTAATGTATTATTTTTAAATAGCAGAATATAACCCTCTAGCTACTTTGGGTATGAAGTCCTCTACTTGCTGGGGATCAAAACTGATTTTTCTCCCATTCTCAGCAGAAAGATAGGAATGCATCATAAGTTGGACTATCAATAATCCGTCATACCAATTCTCGCTAGGCATTTTCCGGGATATAAAAGACTCAACCATATGTCTATCCTCTCCTTGATACCCGTAAGTTACTGCTTCATCAGGTATAATTGGCATTAATCCTTGGTCTGCATTTTGCTTTTCGACAAAAGTTTCAGAGGGTGGAAGTTTAACGTTTCTACTGAAAAACGTTGAAAGCTCAGATTGCAGAGTATTAATGTTTACACTGTACTCTGGCCCTAACACCTCAACCAACAATCTAAGTCCAGCTCCAACGAAGTTCCATGAAGTCCTAGCCTCAGCCATTACTAGATTTCCTAAATCGTCTTCGTAAGTTATCACAGTTAATGCGTAATCCTCTGCTGGTTCCTTTAAGAAGTCTACGTTATACTTTTCTTTTAAATACCGAGCATACTCTGCCTTATTCCACTTCAACGTTTTTATTTCAGCGTATACGTGTTTTGGTTTAAGTGATGATTTATCCTTCGAAGGATCGGTTAGTAAAAATCTAGTTGCCTCCAAACTGTGGCAAGTCATATCTATTAATGCCCCTCCACCAGAAATAGTTGGTTTCCAAAACCAGCTATTATGGGGACCAGAGTGCTCCTCAGAGGCTCTTGCTAAATATGGTCTTCCGGAATTCTTAGCCCCCATCTCCCAGATAGCTTCTCTAGCTCTCACTATTGATGGCATGAAGATCTGGTTCTCTAAGTATCCATGTAATAACCCAGCCTTCTCCACTAATCTAATCATCTCCTTAGCTTCCTTAACATTTCTCGCTAATGGTTTTTCTACGGCAATTCCGTACACGTTAGATCTCCCTTGCAAAACCTCTTCACTAATTAATTTCGTATATTCTAAATGTACATCATTGGGTACTGTTAGCCATACTGCATTAATCTCCTTATCTGAGAGCATTTTGCTAATATCATCATACACTTTAGGTTTACCTAATCCCAGTTGTTCAGATAGTGCAGCGAATTCCTTAGAGGAATTCAGATTTCTAGAATATACTCCTTTAACTTCTACATTCCTAACTCCTACCAATCCCCTTAGATGAAACCTAGCTGAAAACCCGCTTCCCACAAACGCGATACCTAACGCCATAAAATAAGTTTGTAACAATAATTAAAAAATATATAGGTTAAACTCTCATTAGACAGCCCGACTTAGCCTTAACTACTCCTTGGCATAAGTCTATATCCTCTTTAACTTTAACGTTAAGTCTATATTCCTTATCCTCCCATGTGTGATTCAAAACTGCTATTAAACTATCTTCCTTTCCTTCAAGATACTGTATCTCAACACCAAAGTCTTGTGGTGGAAAGCTCTGTTCTATATTGGCCACTCTTGCAAGATAATTGTAAAGAGAAACGTAACGGCTATTCATTATCTCATTATTTGAAGATATTAACTCTAGAGGTATTGTTGAGAGAATAGAATTACCCTTTCCTCTCTTAGCCATGAAAATTACACCATTGTTATCTTTATCGACTCCTATTACTTTAGCATCTTTTTCTTTAAATGAGTAGGTGTATAAATTAGATTGTCCTATATCGATTATATCATTATTTAATCTTATTCTTTCTGGTATCCTAACTCCCTTACTTCCTGCATAATTATTGGGGATTACTCCAAAAAGTTCTTCCCACAAATGTGTGGCAGACAGATGCGTTAGAGTATATGTCGAGAAGTAGATAGTACTCCCATTTTCAACTACCTCTAATAATTTCCTCCACGTTGACGTAAGTAGCCTAGTAATGGAGGGTATTATTAACAATTTATAATTTGATAAATTTTCATTCTCCCTTGCAAATGTGACTTGAATATTGGATAGTCTAGCGAACGTGAAAGCTTGATTTAACACCTTAGCGAAATCCCACCTTCTATTTTGTTCAGAAACAAACTGAAAATCCTTGTAAAACCACGAGGGTACCAGTATTGCGGAGTCCCTTTTATGCACTTTATAAGATGATAGTTCAATGTTCTTTATTTTACTACTGAAATCCTTTACTACTCTGGCAGCAATTTTTTCACTTCCATCTTGTCTTATTACTCCAAAGGTTAATTCGTGAGGTTCCCATAGATATGGTTCATCACTCTCTCTCGGGAAGTCAGAAAAACACCATATCAATGCGCCATCGGCACCATAGACTAACGCACCTCTCAGTATTAATCCTATAAACTTAGCGTGACTCTCTTCTGAATACAATGACGTTGGAAATCCAAACTCCTCTAGAATTACCGGCAATCCCGAACTTCTATCGTATTCCAGAATCATGAAGTATTGAAATGAATGTCTAATTGGATCTTGATCATACAGATAAATATGTGGAGAAGCGTAATCTACAATTCCCTTAACGTTTTCTGGTTTTAAGAAATTGTGGGAAAATGGAGAAACATTATCTCCAACTGAAACTACGTGTTGGTCATCAATCCCTTTAATGTAACTATACAATTCCTTAAGCCATTTGAAGAAGACATTATCATTTTCTGGTACTTTCACCAATGAGATTTCATTTGTTAGTACCCATCCCATTATCGCGTTACTTCGCTTAAAACTATTAACAACATCTTCTATAAACCTCTTAGTTTGTTCAATCTTATCGTAAATTGTATTATCACTATCCCATGGTATATTCCAGTTCTTTCCGCTCATATGACCTACAATTAAGGTTAACAGAACCTTTATGGAATGTTTTTCCGCCTCCTCAAGAAATCTCTCTATTTTACCTTTACAATCTTGCTTTAGATTACCTTGTTGATCTGCGCAATCCTCATCCAGTATGAATGCCCTAATGGTGTTTATCCCCAGTTGGCTCATTAATTCAAAATCTCTTCTAATTTCTTCAATTTCAAACTTACTCCACATCTTTATATTTGATATCCTAGGCCAATAATTAAAGCCTAAGATTAACCTTTTCATATTTAAGAATCATAATTTCATATTTATATACTTCTATGCAAGAAGTGTATTCATGAGAACTCTTAATGAGCTTGAGGCGAGACTGATCTTAATTCTTGGTAACTCCTTTAGAAATTTAAAGCAATTAAGATGGAACGTAGAAAATCACAATAAGGCTTACCTAGAGGTTGAAGGTAAGGGAAATTCTTATTTAGTAATAGTTGACCACAAGGGAAGTGGACTCATTAGACTAAATGGAAAACCGTATTTCGAGTTAGATAGATATCACACTTTAATACCTATACCCTTTGGTAGTCATAAGATTAGCTTAGAACTCTCTAACTACATGGACTTTGGTGAAAAAGTGGATATTTCACCCGGAATTCCGTTTTATACCGAGATTGACTCTAACGCTTATAGGCTTTACATCTACGGTTCTCAAGTTCTAGACTTAGTAAGAAGTATAAATGACAATGAGGTTAAGGAGGATTTGGGTAATGCCTTAAGTAAAGCTTTACGAGAGGCATATTTTGAGTCAATCTCGAAGGAGCAACTATTCATTTTATCAAAGTTGATAAGGACTACTTTGGATGTAAGTAGGATGGTCCAAGAAATTGAGGATCCTCTTGAAGTGTACAAGGAAGATGAGAATAGGGGTAAATATGAAAGGGCTTTGAATATTCTGAAGAGTGAGTTATCAAGGTTAGTTAGCAAATATGGCAAGAGGGGTGAGTTAATAGGCACTGGCCATGCCCACATTGACACTGCTTGGCTATGGCCATTTGACGAGACGAGAAGGAAAGTTTTAAGAACGTTTTCAACTATTTTAACGCTCTTAGATAAGTATGACTTTCACTTCATTCAGAGTGCAGCGATATATTATGAGTGGATAAAGACTAATTCTCCAGAATTATTTGAAAGGATAAAGGAAAAAGTTAAGGAAGGGAAGTGGGAGTTAGCTGCTTTATACGTCGAATCAGATGCGAATATGGTCTCTGGTGAGTCGTTAGCCAGGCAATTCTTGTACTCTCAGAGGTTCTATTTGGAGAACTTCGGAAGAATTGCGGATATTTTGTGGTTACCAGATACCTTTGGATTTTCAGCATCATTGCCTCAAATAGCGAAACTGGGTGGAGTAAAGGCTTTCGCAACTCATAAGGTCTTTTGGAATGATACCAATACATTTCCATTTAATATTTTTAAGTGGATAGCACCAAATGGTGAACAGTTACCTGCAGTTACCTTTGGTCACGGAAAGGGAGGATATAATTCAGACTTCTCAGCTTCAAGTGTATTAGAACAATACAATAATTGGGTTCAAAAGGATCAGCCAATGTTATATTCTTATGGATATGGTGATGGTGGAGGAGGACCAAACGAGGATATGTTAATTAGAGCTGAGGCAATTAACCTTTTACCGATATTACCCAAGGTTGAACTAAGTGGGGTAAATAGCTATATACGGAAGATAGTTCCAGTTGAGGAGTGGAGAGGAGAACTATATTTAGAAACTCATAGGGGTGTATTGACATCTCATTCAAAGATGAAATTGCTTAATAGAATGGCAGAGATTGCTTTAAGGGAAGCTGAGCTATGGAGTACTTTAGCTAGGACTTATGATAAAGAAGTATTTACTAGACTATGGAAGATAGTACTAAAGGATCAATTTCATGATGTTTTACCGGGATCAGCTATAAAAGACGTTTACAAGGTGACCTATCAAGAATTAGAAGAGGTGATAAATACAGCTAATAATATTGCTAGTGAAGCAATGCTGAAATTAGTTGGAGGTAGAGGAGATAAGACATTCGTGTTTAACTCGCTATCTTGGAATAGGGAGGAATACTTGGAAGTTAATGGTAAGTTAGTTAAGGTTAGTGTCCCATCAGTAGGCTTCTCGTTATTAGAGCCAGTAGAGGTTAAAGATAGGGTTGTAATTAGTGAAAATAATAATGAATACCTTATCGAGAACAAATATTATAAAATAAGGATAGGTAGGAATGGGGAAGTTCTCTCATTATTTGATAAGGAGGCCAATAGAGAAGTGTTAGGAGATAAGAGTAACTTATTAGTGGCATATGAAAATATACCAGGTTGGGCTGATGCATGGGATATTGAGAAAGGATTTGAATATACAAGTTTTGAAATTAAGGCATCCTCGTCAGAAATACTCAACAATGATGGGATTGTAGCTTCAATTAGGTTTACCTATAAATTTAGGAAATCGGAAATTATTCAAATTATCCGTGTTTATGCTGATAGTAGAAGGATAGATTTCATCACTACGCTAAGGATGAAGGATAGAGAATTGTTATTAAAGAGTTGGTTTTATTTTGACTTAAACGTTGAAAAAGCAGTTTCCGATATTCCCTTTGGAGTTATTGAGAGGTTTACCTGGACTAATACTTCCTGGGATAAAGCAAGGTTTGAAGTTCCAAATCAAAAATTTGTTGACTTTTCTGAGAGCGATTATGGCGTTGTATTGCTTAATAACGGGAAGTATGGGGCGACGTTAAGAGGTTCTTCAGTTGGTTTGAGTTTAACTAAAACCCCAATATATCCAGATCCCTCAACTGATCTAGAGGAAATCACTTTCGTTTATTCGTTATATCCACATCTAGGGGATTGGAAGAAGGCTGATGTTGTTAAGAAGGCTTATGAGCTTAACGTACCGTTAAGAGTAGTTAATGGAATTCATGAGGTTAAAAGTAAGAGCTTCATCAAGGTTAGTGATAAGTTGATTTTGGAAGCAGTTAAAGTTGCTGAGGATGATAGTAATAGCATAGTATTAAGGCTTTACGAATACGAGAATACTAGAGGAGAGGCAATTATTGAATTGCCTTTTAATGTTACTGAAGCTAGAAGTCTTGACTTGTTAGAGCTAAATGAGGTTCCAAGGGAGATTAAGACAGAGGGTAATAGGATTAGAATAAAGTATAAGAATAGAGATATCCTCACAATAAGTGTGAGGGGTTAAATGAAAAAGGTTAGTATAATTACTGGAGGAGCTAAGGGAATAGGTGCAGCAATAGGTTATAAGTTAGGAAAGCAGGGGTATGCAGTGGTTATTGCTGATGTAGATGAAAAAGCTGGAATTTATAGGGAAAATAATTTTAGGGGTGAGGGAATAGATTCCTTTTTCATTAAGACTGATGTTTCATCAGAGAAAGATGTTTCTAACATGGTTGAAAAAGTTTATGAGAGATATGGAAGGATTGATGTTCTTGTTAATAACGCTGGTATAGGATTCAGTGGAAAAAGCATAGAAGAGCAAACTTTAGATGAGTGGAGGAGAGTGATTGATACAAATTTGACAGGGACTTGGCTTTGTTCGAAGTACGTAGTGAAGTATATGAAGAATAATGGTGGTGTGATTGTAAATATAGCATCTACTAGGGCTTTCCAATCTGAGCCAAATACTGAACCTTATTCAGCCTCTAAGGGTGGAATAATTGCGTTAACTCATTCCTTGGCTGTTAGTTTAAGCAAGTACAATATAAGAGTGATTGCCATAAGTCCAGGGTGGATTGATACAAGTAGGTGGCAAGTCCCCCCTAGGGAATCATTGCTATCAGATTTGGATCATGGACAGCATTTGACTAGAAGGGTTGGAAGGCCTGAGGATGTAGCTTCATTAGTTGCATTTTTAGTATCTGAAGACGCTTCGTGGATTAGCGGTGCGAATTTCACAATTGATGGAGGGATGACAGTTAAAATGGTATATATTGACGAGAATGTTATTCAAGATTCCTTAACGATGTTATTTAATGACGTAGAGTTCTCATATCAGATTAGAAGGCTAATTGAAAAAATTAAAAAAGCAGATAATAAGGAAAATATAAAAAGTAGATTGGATGAATTTTTAAAGCAATTATAAACAATGTTTATAATAGAATAGAATGGAGAGGTTCTCGTGCAGGGAGTGTTCTCAAACAGTCATCTTATTCGAGAGTTATTAGTAAAATTATATCATACTAGAAATTCTTATAATTACTCATCTTAACCTATAGGTTAAGGAATTAGAACGCTAAGGACGATCTCTGAAATAAGGTTTATGTGTGAGGATACTAGAGCTGTTAATAGGAGTGGGAGGATGGCGGATTACGAATCGGCCTTGTTAAACGTAATGCATCTACATGTATTTTCAAGGGAGATAACTTGAACGAGACCTACTTGAGGGAAGTACAGTATATTAGAGAAAATTTGATATAATTTTACAACTAAATATAGAATAAGATGACTTTATGAGAACATTCCCGGGTAGTTCACGTTATATTGAGCATAAAGTTTATATCTTTTCCACATTAACATAGGTTTTAATGAAATCTATAATAGTGAAACCCCCAAATGCAGGTGTCGAGATCAAGGATGTCGATGAAAGGAAATTAGATAATTACGGGAAACTAAAAATAAGGACTATCTATAACGGTATTTGTGGTACTGATAGAGAGATAGTTAATGGTAAGCTGACATTATCAACTTTGCCTAAGGGAAAGGATTTCTTAGTGTTAGGACATGAGGCAATAGGTGTTGTTGAAGATTCTTATCATGGGTTTTCTCAGGGAGATCTGGTAATGCCAGTTAATAGAAGGGGATGCGGTATTTGTAGAAATTGTCTAGTAGGAAGACCAGACTTTTGTGAAACCGGAGAATTTGGAGAAGCTGGAATACACAAAATGGATGGGTTTATGAGGGAATGGTGGTACGATGATCCTAAGTATTTGGTTAGAATTCCCAAGTCAATAGAAGATATTGGAATTTTAGCACAACCATTAGCTGATATCGAGAAATCCGTTGAAGAAATATTTGAAGTTCAGAAGAGGGTTCCAGTATGGACATGTGATGATGGAACATTAAATTGCAGAAAGGTTTTAATTGTAGGTACTGGACCAATCGGTATACTATTTACTTTACTTTTCAGAACTTATGGATTAGAAGTTTGGGTATCGAATAGAAGAGAACCAAGTGAAGTTGAGCAAACTGTTATAGAGGAGACCAAAACTAACTTTTATAACTCAGCCAATGGATACGATAAATTAAGAGAATCAGTGGGCAAGTTCGATGTAATTATAGACGCAACGGGAGCAGATGCAAATATATTAAGTAATGTAATTCCGTTGTTGGGAAGGAACGGAGTTTTGGGCTTATTTGGCTTCTCAACTTCAGGATCAGTTCCACTTGACTTTAAGACGTTACAAGAAATAGTACACGCAAATAAGACGATAATAGGTTTAGTGAACGGCCAGAAACCCCACTTTCAACAAGCTGTTATTCATTTAGCCTCTTGGAAAACTTTGTATCCTAAGACTTCTAAGATGTTAATCACCAAGACTGTGAGTATAAATGATGATAAGGAATTACTTAAGGTGCTAAAGGAAAAGGAACGTGGAGAAATTAAGATAAGAATATTGTGGGAATAATACAATAAAAATTTCTTGTTTTTTACAATATAACTTTTAGGTATAGATTGGTTCAAGTTGATTTTTATACACTAAAATGTTACTTACGTAATATTTGCTGTCTTATGATGCCTGACGTTCGATATTAATTCAGGATTTATATTCAAACAGTATATAATAAAAGGGAGAGTTGTATTAAGTAGAAATGAAAAATTAGTGAAAATCTTTTATATTAACGGGTTAATAGTTTATACTCGGACTTATATGAGACTTGACATTACATTCTATCTTTTAATCTCCACCTTGATATCAATTTTTACTATTCTTTACATTTCCTTCACCTTACCTCTAGCATTTACATATAGGCCAGAATCCTCTAAATCCAGTATAAAAAGAAGCGAAATTACCGTATTGATTCCCGTTTATAAAGAGGACGTGAATGTGTTTAAAGAAGTTATTGATTCTGTTAAAAAGCAAGATTTGAAATTTATTGTTGTAGGAGATGGCTGTGAGGAACCATATAAAAGTATAGTGAGGTTAAAGGGAGGTCTTTTCATTAAACTAGATAAAAACATGGGTAAGAGAAGGGCAATAAGAGAGGGATTCAAATATGTCAAAACCCCATATGTTTTACTTTTGGATAGTGATACAATACTTCCGGATAACGCAGTTGATATCTTATCCTCTAAATTGACCGGGAATATAGTTGCTGTTAGTCCAGAGATTTCTGTATTACCAGGGAAAAATATAATAACTTATCACGTCTCCGAAATGATGCAAAGGTTGAGGGAAATAAGTTATAGAGCATTAGGCAGATTTGGTAGTATAGTATCGCTTAATGGACAATGTATACTAATCAGAACTGATGTAATAAGACCTCTGATTGAATCCGAGGAATTTAATAGTGTTAAATTATGGAGGTTCTCCACAATTTTAGGGGATGATAGGCAAATAACCAATTACATCTATTTAAATGGATATAAGGCGACCGTAACTAAGGATGTAGTAGTCAAAACTAAAGCTCCAGATACGATTAGCGGTTTACTAAAGCAAATGGTTAGATGGTATAGATCAAATAATTTCTTCTTAATTAAGGAGATAATTGATGGTAGTATCTTTAAAAAGGGGTTCTTTTACATGTTTACAGTATTATACTGGTACGCACTACCATTACTTACGTTACTAAGTTACAGTCTATATGCTGAAATAATTTTATCGCATGTAATCAAGCATTGGGACTTCATTGTGAGAGCAATTACGACAAATCCTCCTCAGTTCATAGAGAATGTAATAGTGTCGAGAATCGATAATTTGTTCAACTTAGATCCTACTCCATTTTTCCATAAATTTAATCATTTTATTCCTCATCAGTTTTATCCAAACGGAATCATGTTAATTTATGGTAATAAACTGAGTACAGAAATGGTCCTATTTCACTATTTCTATGTTTTTCACACACTCGTAGGCGAGGTATCAGCTATAGTTAGCATGGTAATGATAATTTATATCTTATTATATACAAGGAGAATAAGAGGATTTGCTTTAGGTTTATTGGCATTTCCATTAATGTTCTTTGCGGACATATTCGCTCTCATGACCATATGGAGACAAAAGAAGTGGTCTGGTCGTAGCTGAGATTTTAATCCTACACTATTTTTTATTCTGCCGTTCATATCCTAAGATAAAACACAAACTTTATACTTTTCTGAACATAGTAGAGTCGGAGTGAAAGAAAACATGGCCTATTTATTAAGAGAAGGAACTCAAAGATCAACTGGAAATGAGGTAATACTAAACAATATAGCAGTAGCAAAAATATTACTGGAAATGTTAAAATCAAGCCTAGGTCCTAAAGGTTTAGATAAAATGTTGGTCGAAGGACAAGACGTCACGATAACTAATGACGGTGCGACAATAGTCAAAAACATGGAAGTGCAACATCCTACCGCTAAATTACTCATCGAAACCGCTAAAACTGTTGACACCGAAGTAGGAGATGGGACAACTTCAGTTGTAGTTATTGCAGGGTTACTATTAGAAAAAGCTGAAGATTTATTGAATCAGAAGATCCATCCAACTGCGATAATAGAAGGTTATAGAAAGGCACTAAATTCCTCGTTAGAGTTACTGAAAAGTATTGCAGATAAGATTAGTCCAGAAGATAGAAAGGTAATTCACGATCTAGTATATACTACATTGTCAAGTAAGTTCTTCTCAACAGAACGCACTCTAGAGAAGATAATAAACCTAGTTATTGAGGCTTCATTAGCTGTATTGGATAAAAGAGATGGAACCTATGACCTTGATATTAAGAATATAAAGATTGTAAAGGTTAATGGTGGGGAATTTGACGACAGTGAGCTAATTAACGGGATCGTTATAGATAAAGAACCCACTAATGAGAACATGCCGAAAAGAGTGGAAAACGTTAAGGTAATGTTAGCTGACTTCCCATTAAAACTTGAAAAAACAGAAATTAGCATGAAGCTTGGAATAAGTGACCCCTCTCAGATAAAGGGATACCTAGATGAACAAACTGCATATGTTAAGCAAATGGTGGATAAGATAAAGGCTATGGGCGTAAAACTATTTATTACTCAAAAGGACATTGATGAAGTTGCTTCATATCTAATGGGTAAAAGTGGGATAATAGCATTAAAGAACGTAAAGAGAAGTGATATAGAGTTATTGAGTAGGGCTACTGGTGCAAAAATTGCCAGCAGTATGAAAGATGTTAGTGAAAGTGATTTAGGGGAAGCTAAGTTAGTAGAGGTTAGAAATTTAGGAAAGAACAAATACCTATTCATTCAATCCGATAAGGCTAAAGCGGTAACTGTAATCATAAAGGGCTCGAATAACATGATAACTGATGAAGCCGAAAGGAGTTTAAATGACGCATTTAACTCCATAAGAAACTTGCTATTAGAACCCTATATTGTAGCAGGTGGTGGAGCTGTAGAGGAAGGGTTGGCTAAGAGATTGAAAGAGAACGCTGGAAAAGTTCCCGGAAAGGAACAATTAGCATTTAACGCATTTGCAGATGCTTTAGAGGAGTACGTTTCGATACTATCAGAAACTGCTGGCATGGATCCCATAAGTGCGTTAACCGAAATAAGGCATAAACACGCAAATGGATTAAAGAATGCTGGGATAGACGTAGTAAAGGGTAGAATTTACGACAACATGCTTGAGCTTAAAGTTGTTGATTCTCTAAAGGTTAAGGAACAAGTTTTAAAGAGTGCTACAGAAGCCGCTACAGCGATTTTAAAGATCGATGATATGATAGCTGCAGCCCCTGCAAAGCAACAACCTCAACAACAACCAAATCCATACTTAGGTTAAAAGGTTAAGATATGATTATTTTATTTAGGTTTTCTTTATTACCTTATGGAACTAAAAATTACTGATTTCAAAGTTTTCGTAGCTCAAGCCAATTTCGAATGGGCCTTCGTGAGAATTTACTCCAAAGACTTATATGGTACTGGTGAGGCAGGTCCTGCGCCAGGTTTAAAGGGAATGGAAGGCGAGTTTAGACAATTACTAATTGGAGAAGACGCATTCAAAGTTAATAGGATAGCTGAGAAACTCAAGTATGCTACACTCTACTCCGGAACTACTGTATATCACTTGATCTCAGCCATTAATATTGCATTGTACGATCTTATTGGGAAATATCTAAATGTACCAATATACAAATTATTAGGTGGGGATAAGACGGAAATACCAGTCTATGTCGACGCTCATGGAGGGAAAGGGTTAGAAGCAATTAACGCTTTACACTTACCAGTTAACTTACCTTGGATCAAGGAGGCTGAAGTGGAGACAAATAGGTTGATCACAACCAATAATCCAGTTCATGGTAGGTTATCAATGGAAAAGTGGAATGAGGATTATTCGCCTGAGGCATATGCTAAGAGAGCTCTAAAAATGAAGAACGAGGGTTATAAAGCCATGAAATTTGATCTTGATGTACCTACACCTTATATAGATTTAAGGAGAGTAAGAAATGGGGATTTATCCCTTAAAGATATCGACTACATGGCAGATATAGTAAAGGCAGTTAGAGAGTCTGTTGGCGATGAGGTCGAAATAATGTTCGATTTGCATTGGAGATATAATTTAAACACTGCAATTAGGATTTGTAAGGCATTAGAACCATATAGACTAAGATGGCTAGAGGATCCAATGCCGGCAATAATGGCTGTTTCCAATTACGACGAGTTAAAGTTGTTGACATCTCAGTGTTCAGTTCCGATAGAGACTGGCGAGAACCTCTATACAGTATATCAGTTCAAGGATTTACTCAATACTGGAGTTAGGGTGTGGGCTCCGGATATAGCTAAAGCTGGTGGGATTACTGAGGGAAGGAGAATAGCTGAGTTGGCTGCAATGTACGATATAGAATTTTCCCCTCATAATATTGCGTCACCAATAGGTACTATGGCTCACGCTCATGTAGGGTCTATTGCAAATACTTTCGGTTTTGTGGAATTTCACGGTCATGATGTGCCATTCTGGAATGAGATAGTTAAACCTAAAAGAAGGATTATAGAAGATGGCGTGATTAAGCTTACTGATGAACCAGGATTGGGAATAGATTTGGATGATCAAGTTATGAAGAAATATTGGCCAGATTATAATCTATGAAATGTGTTCACACTGGTTTAGTTCATAAACCTATATATAACTTTACGTTATTTTTTTAATAGCATAATAATGAAATGAATTAATGACAAAGTTTTATATGAATAAAAATAAGGGTTATTTCACTCGTAGAAACCTCTACCACTTTTCGCCAATTCCTCAATTAAGCTATTTGGCTTATATGGCTTATATCCTTTCGAATAAATATCAACTAGATGGTTATAAATATTCTTTATACCTACTTCATCAGCCATTTGCAATAAGCCTTTGGGAAAGTTAAAGCCATAAATCATTACAGTATCAATATCTCTAGCACTTACTATACCATTTTGTATAAGCCATGCTCCCTCATTTACCGCTAAAGATATTAATCTCGCTGGATCAACCTTACTGGTCATTGGTAAGTCAACTTTTTTATATTTACCAGCAGCAGGATAGTTGTAGAATCCTTTTCCAGTCTTAACACCTAATTCTCTAGCCTCGACCTTTCTCTTATACATCTCACACTTAACGTCTTCAGCAGTTCCGCTATTTACTATCACATTCCATAAATCAACTGCAACATCTAGTCCCACATAATCCGATAGCTCGAAAATGCCCATTGGTAATCTAAGCTTATTCCTAGCCGAACTATCAACTTCCTCAATTGTAGCCTCACCGCTCTCAACTTCTCTGCAAGCCTCTTGCATTAATCTCAAGAATATCCTATTACTAACGAAACCAGGGACTTCAACCTTAAGTCTAACTGGGATCTTGTTCATTTTCTTTGCCAAGTCTATTGTAATATTAATGGTCTCATCTGAAGTGTACTTACTAGGAACTATCTCTACTAGTTTCATAATTGGTGGAGGGTTAAAGAAGTGCATTCCGATAACTTTCTCCTTCCTTTTAGTGACTTCAGCTATGGTTGATATGGGAATTGATGAAGTATTCGAGGCTAGAAATGCATGTGAAGGGGTTATATTATCTAAAGTCTCGAACACTTTTCTTTTAAGCTCTATAATCTCCGGCACCGCCTCTATAACGAAATCGGCATCTCGCATCACATCATATGACGTTGAGAATTCTATTCTTTTCATTACGTCCTCTGGTTTTTCCTTTATTTGCCCCTTTTCGTAAAATCTATTTAATGACTCCATTATCCTCTCCTTAGCTCTATTCAAGAAATCCCAAGATATATCTACTATGCTGACGTTATAGTTCGCAAGTGCAGAAACCTCAGCGATCCCATGACCCATTGTACCCGCTCCAACCACGCCTATCTTTTTTATAGTCATGAGTGATATATAATGATTTTAAGAATTTAAAGTGAAGCTTTATTTCATCATTAATAAACATATACATTTACGATTAGGCGTAAAGCATATATATACTGAACATCATCTACTATAATGTGAGCATTAGGGATATAGTAAGACTTTTTGGTCCTGCATGGATAGTAATGATGGCTGATGTTGACGCAGCAAGCGTATTAACTGGCATAGCCAATGGGCAAGAGTATGGATATAGACTGATTTGGCTATTGCTACTCTTATCCTTTCCCCTATATATCATCCAAGAGGCCGCGGGAAGATTAGGTGCTGTAAATAATGGTAAAGGTCTTGGGGAGATTATAAGGGAGAGATACTCAGTTAAAATATCGTTGCTAGCGTCTCTTTCAATGTTCATAGTTGATGTATTCACATATATAGTTGAGTACGTTGGAATAGCGGTCGGTGGATTAGTATTAGGAATTCCACCCTATATGACCCTTCCAATTTTCTTCATATTCCACTTGATTATAATATCGACTAGAAAATATGATAAAATAGAGAAATTTCTAATAGTAATATCTCTAATTTTAGTTATTGCATTTGTTCTTCAAGCAATCTTAAGGGGCATCGTACCTGGGGAAACTGTATTTTACTTCTCACTTTCCAAATCATTTACATTTCTCGTTGCTGCAAATATAGGTGCAGTAGTCATGCCCTTTATGATATTTTACCAGACCTCGGCAACTGCGTATAAATACCAAGATGTAGATTCTACAATTGAAACTAAGGTGAAGTGGTCCTCAATAGAGACGTTTATTGGGGCGATAGTGTCAGAACTTATAATGGTAGCTATAGAAATGGCAACTACTGGAATTTCACCATCAGTAGATCCTTTAAATTATAAGGAAATATCATATTCGCTATCTTTAATTTCAGGTCCTATTTCTCCGTATATATTTGGAATTGGCTTAATTAGTGCAGCTTTTCTAGCATTAATAGTTGAGTCTTTAGGAAGTGCGTGGGGAACTCTAGAAGCTTTAGGCAAAAACAGTTTTTCCAACTTCCTACTATTATATATTTCCGAGTCGATTCCTGCGCTTGCAATTGCGTTACTTTTCACCAACAACTACGATAATGTAGTAAACTTTGCCCTAACATTAATGTCAATAGCGCCATTTATAGTTGTAATACCCGCTGGACTAATAGGAATTTTAATAAAGGACAAAAGCCTAATGATGAATTACACATACGGAAGAACTAGAATGGTTATTTATTGGATTACCGTTTTAATGATACTCATTGGCGGTATACTCGCAATAATTTAAGTTCCTTTCCACATTTTTAAGGAGGATACGAAATCTGAAATTGAGTATCTACTCTTCCAACTTAATGGGTAAGTGAACTTAATATAACGAGGGGAGGTGTAATCTAAACTTAATAATTCATTATCGTTCAGTGACATTCTTATCTTTCTATCATTTATCTCTATTTCCAATTTTCCAACTTCTTCCTTACTTTCCAAAAATTCAAATCCTTTATCATATCTTAGCATTAAGAACTTTTCTAGATTTTTTACATTACCATCAACTATAACTGTACCAGAACCTAATATAATGTGAAATAACCATAATTTTATAACGTTTAAATTTTGATCTATGTCCTTTACGCTATAAGCTTCATCTCCGAAGTAAGTACATCCTCTTAAGGCTATACAAACTTGTTGTCCATGGAAGTATGCCGTATCATTTGCCCACTCTGAGTGTTTTTCAATCGATTTATACAGAGGTTCTATGTGAACGTAATATTGTGGATCTATTTCAATCATTCTAGAAGGTGGTAAATATTTTATAATTTCTGAAGGTAAATTGAGGAATGTAATGAAACTGGGATAAGATCCACTCCATATTGAGTACGTTCTTTCTGAGACTTTCCGTATCTCATTAAATGGCTGTGCTTTATATACTATTCTGTAAAGATTCTCAGACATCGTATTGGGCAATTTACTAAGCACTAATGCTCTAAATGCGGGGGATATTGCGTTTATGTAGGGTATAATATCGTTTTCTCCCTTAACTCTTTTAACTATACCATTTTTTATAATGTAAACTTCGTCATCATCACTAATTTGAACTTCTATTTCACACTGTGTATTTACTAGCCCTTTTTTCCATCTTATACACTGTCTATATACCACATTTAAAGTAGAGCATATCAAATATTAAAATACTGATTATCAAAGATGTTAAGCGTATTTAGAGTAAAAGGACTTTAACTCGTTTGTGTATTTTATACAATTTAAACTAGATGTAATTGCAATAACTAAGATCCCAAAGGCTAGACCAGAAAATATGAATGCGATAGTCACAAAATTTGCCAATAAAAATAACGACGATAAAAGAAGGAGAACTAGGGAAATTTTGTTCTCATTAACTATGTGGGAGATAGTTACGCTTACTTCCTCTGATAAGAAAATTATTCTATCCGCATTCTTAATCTTCTCGTTCAGTATACTAATAAAACTCTTGAGGCTGTGCCAGTTAGCTGAGGTATATTTTTCAAACTCTTCAATTTTAATGTTAAGTGGACCAGCGATCATTGTACCCTCCAGCATATCTGAAACCTTATCCGATGATAGAAGCTGGATTAGAGATAGTAATGCTTCAAGTTTAGCTAAGAACACTATTTTATCTAAATCTTTAGTCAATTTCGGCAATCTAGATTCAATATATAACTGCAATATTGTCGAAATAATCAGTAAGAAAGAAGACGTCAGTATTATTTCTATAAATAATATGTTAGGAGTCGTAATTTTTCACCTATCTTTCATTATACTTGTACTATAATATGCTATAGAGTAAATAAATATTATGTTTCGCTAAATTATATTGATTAAGTAAAACTTATAATTATATATGTATAATCGTCTAAGAACAAATGTGACTAAGGTTATCATTGGTAAATACATCATACGCACGGATTGTAGTGATGATCATATCCTAAATGATCTAGTGCAGACGCTAAGAAAGTATAATGTGAAAGCATATAATTACAAGGTTGAATTTCTACGTAACAGACTTAGCGTAAGAGTGATAAGAGGAAATGCCATTTTAAACTTATCAAATCTATACATAAAAGAATTGGAAGATATTCTTAAAGAATCAGAAGAATTATACACTACCAGATTTGACATAGAATTCCATAATATACCCTCTAGGAGAGAGATTTTAGATAAATTAGAAGCCTCAAAACTTCCTCACTCTAAGGTTGACGTATTTAAGGATAGCGTTAGAATAAGGACAGAAAATGGGTTCACATTCATAGATGAAAAGAATTTAGAAGCAACGTATTATTTAAGCCTAGTTCTCGATAAAGTTAATTTAAAACCATTCAATATCGGTCGAATCAAAAAGGTTAAGGATATGAGAGCTTTACTTTTCCTTAAATATTATAGAGTAAGAGATTTAGAATTAATTGAGAAATTAATTGATCTAGGCTCGAAAATTGAGGACAATGAGATTATAATAGGAGATATTTCGATTAACAAGAAAGGGATATTAAAAAGGGGGAAGGAAGTATCTAAAAGGGAATTATATGAACTAGTTAAAGTTAATAAGTGATAGCATATTCTTACAATCGTGTTAAAGTCAGTAACAGTTTCAGCACCATCAAATATAGCTATAGTTAAGTATTGGGGAAAAAGAGGAGATGAAAGATTAAATTTACCGCTTAACAACTCGTTGTCAATTACCTTAGATGATCAGCTATCAGTAATCACTAAAGTTACTTTGAGCGATAAGAACATTGTAATAGTTAATGACAAGATCTTGCCAGAGGATGAAACGAAAGAATATGCAGGAAGAGTCTTAGAAGCCTTTAAGAAACTCATTGGTAAGGAGTTTTACGTTAAGGTTGAGTCAAGGGCAAAATTTCCCACTAACGCAGGACTAGCGTCATCTGCAGCAGGAATTGCAGCATTAACGTTTGCCTTGAACGAATTATTAGAATTAGAACTTGAACTCAAAGAACTTTCTAAAATAGCTAGACTGGGATCTGGAAGTGCATGTAGGAGTATGTTTGGAGGATTCGTTGTATGGAATAAGGGTGAAAGAGAGGATGGTGAGGATTCCTACTGCTATCAAATCTTCCAACATGATCATTGGAGCGATCTAGTTGATATAATTCCAATATTAAGTGAGAAAGAAAAGAGGATATCTTCTAGAAAGGGTATGATAAGATCAGCTGAGACTTCAGAATTAATGAGCTGTAGGCTCAAATTTATTGAGAAAACCTTTAATGAAGTCATTGAGGCTATAAGGAATAAGGATGAGAGGAAATTCTACTATCTTATGATGAGACACAGTAATAGTATGCATGCAATAATATTGGACAGTTGGCCATCCTTTTTCTACTTAAACGATACCTCAATGAGAATTATGGAATGGATACAAGATTACGGTAAGGCCGGTTATACATTCGATGCTGGACCAAATCCCCACATTTTTACTACTGAAAGAAACGTACAAGACATTTTGGGATTCTTAAAATCTTTAGAAATAAAGAGAATAATAATATCTAAAGTCGGAGATGGACCTAAAGTATTAAGTAGGGAATAAGATAATGAAAAATTCTCTCAATTAATTAGAATTTAGCTTTAATCCATCATCTTCTTTTACATCAATTATGGTTATACCTCTTCTTCTCCACGCCTCTCTCACCTTATTTAAATCATTACCTAAAGCGAAAATTGAATCTCCTCCTCCTGCTCCAGGTGACAAAGCTATTAAAGCACCTTCCTCCTCTGCTATCTTTATTAACTCCTCCTCCTCTTTGCTTACTAGTTTAACACCAACAATGCGTTCAGCTATATAATTTAGATATTTCCTTCCTAATCTTACATGTTCTATCGCTTCATCGAGTTTATTTAATTTTATGAGCCTAATCGCCATATTATTCTCTTCATCTATAAGCCTCATAATTTCTCTAAAATCATCTGAATTACTCTTTTCTACAAATTTTCTAACCAAACCCACAGTTTCAGCACTCTTTCCCGTAAATCCAAGTATCATATCATAATTACCCAAATTTAACTTCTCGTAATAGAAGTCCATTTTCTCTATATCAGTAAATCTCTTGTAAACTATACTGCCAAACACTGCTGAAGCTATATCAAACCCACTACCTATTCCCTTTTGTCTCTTATAATTAGCAATTTGCGCCAATTTATGTATTTCGAGTAAATCCAGTTTACCATTGATAGCGTAATATAGACAAGCAGTAAGAGCAACTGTTGCTGCAGAAGAACTACCTAATCCCGTTTTTTTACCATCCAATATGAATTCCTTGTCGTTATAAAGGTCTATTTCATAACCTTGAGGGAATTGGGCGAGTCTTTCCCTAAAAGTGTCTAGAACAGAATTAATCAACTCGTTGCCGGAATTTTTAAAATCGCCATAATTAGTGTGGAAAATCAAACTCCTCTCTTGAATTTCCCTCAAACTACAGTTCACTCTCTTATTAACTGCAATTACGTGTGATATACCTCCAAATACAACGCTATAACTTCCTATCCAAAGTATTTTTCCCGGAGCACTAACCCTTATCATATTCCAAATTCCTTATTAGCTTTTTAATCTTTAACTACAATTCTTTGACAAATGGAATTCCTAAGTAAAAGGGAAAGGCTAGTATTAGTCGCAATAGCCCAATCGGGGCCAAGTGGGACCACTTATTCGCAACTTTCAGCATTAGGTTACATCTTGTCGAAAAATACGATTCAAGAAACCATTGAGAAGCTTTACTTACAAGGTTATATTAACGTTCTAAAAGATGGAGACGAAATAAGATATATAGCGTCAAAAAATGTGAGAAATGCTATTATTAATTTGGAATTTCATAAGTATAGATTAGCTAAAAATCTTAGCGAATTGAAGAAAAAAGTAGAGGACATTAGCAAAATGGAGAAACAACAACAAGCTATAGCTTTTAAGGGCGTACTAAAAGACCTACTTACCTCTATTTCATCTTCAATAATATCATTACTAGATGACTTGCCAGCTCTAACATTACCCGAATATATAGAAGTATTGGAAAGTTTATACAAGGAGTTTTTATCAAAACTATCTCCGCTGATACAAGAATCTATGACTGATGATGAAATAAATACGTTCATCTCTTTGGTAAGTAAATATAGGGGAGAAAAAGACGCTGAGGAAATCAAAAATACATTACAGAAAATAAAGGGAGGAATTGAAAATCAGCGTTAGAGATTTGATCTTGATGGTTTTACCATAAATTTACAACTACATTACGAGAGTATTTATAAAGACTGATGAGAAATTAACTATAATTTACGTATTATTTGACATTTATTGTTATCAACTTTAGGGGTTTAGATTTAGTAGAATTTCATGGCTCTACATGAATTCTTAATCTTGAACTTTACCTAAGTCATGAACAATGCGTCCCATTAATGATATAACCTCAGCTATTTTCGTGGAGTATCACGTATTATAATAACTATTTCTGCGTGGCGATGTGTAAAATTTTATCATAAGCTAATATAAACTTCACATTTCGTACAAAACTGATAACCCAAGCTTTCTGTTTCGCTCATTACTGAGGAGTTTCACGATAAAAAATATAAATGATTAAAGAGTAGTAATAAATGTATGAGAAGGTCTAGAGATGATATAATAGGGGATATATTAGAGGCGATTGATACTAACATTAATCGGATATCTAGTATTATGAAATATGTTAATCTTAGTGCCTCATTAGCGAAAAAATATCTATCGATGCTTAATGAGGACGGGCTAATTCAAGAGATTAATGGTGAATACAAGTTAACGGAAAAAGGAAGAAAGGTTCTTGAACAGTTTAGAAATATGAGGAAGATTGAATTAGAATTGGCTACTATAATTTATGAGGTAAGAAAAGAGCTATCAGTTAATGAGAAGAAAGATCAAGTAAGCCATAGTTAAAAGGGCTATTCCTATATCTACTATTTTATATATCCTCTTAGGTATAAGATTGAACAATGAAAGGGATATTATTGAAACAGCAGAGGCTAATATAAAGACCGAAACTATCCCTATGGAATAAAGTATATTATAACCAGTCGAAGCGATAACTATAACTAATACCTTTGTTGGAGTTATGACGAAAGCTCCTTGTAGTAATCCTGCCTTGTTCGCCCCTATATCTATTTCCTTCTCGAATATTCCTTGCATCAACAGTAGAATTGAAAATATAATGCCTATTATATCTGCGATTATTTCCAGAAATTTATTTTCACCTATAAGAATTACAAGCGGTATTGCTATTATAACGAATCCTGCTGAATGAGATAAGGCGAATTGGATAATTTTCCATCTACTTCTTAAGAGTCTGGCCGTAGCTACATGATCTGGCTCTATTCCGTGGGAAAGACCTAGCAGTAATGATAGGATTATTGGATCCACACCCGCACTTTAAATAAATTATCATAATATAACTTATTGCTACTCACGACAATAAATAGTGGTATTCTTTGTAAGATAATTAATGAATAGGATGACGAAATTATTAACATATTTAATGCTATATAAAGGATTTTCAATGAAGGAAGAAAACTATTAGGGGGAAGATCGTATCACCTTTTCCCCATAACTTCCAGAAAGGAAAACCATTAATTTCTTACCTTAAAATATGAATACTCATAGTGTTAAACTAAAGTGAGAGAAATGAGAGTGTTAGCAATTGGTAACGTGTTTAACCCGTCAGGAGTATCGGTTCACATAATAAACGTCTTAAAAGAGCTGGTAAAGTTAGGAGATGAAGTAACGTTATATGTTCCATCATTTCTAGTTAGAAGAAATTATGAGGTAGTAAAGGATTTGGAGAATGCACACGTTAATGTTCACCATTCTGTGTATGAAATTAGAGAGACTGATGAAGTTGGTACATTATCCTATTTCATTAAATCCCATACCGTCTATTTAAGATGGAATGATTTGGGAGAGGATAAAAAATACATTGATGAACTAAAGGAGATTAAGCCCGACGTGATATACGATATGCATGAGGACTCAATTACCTTAAGATTATCTTATCATATTGCAAGAAAATTGGATAAGCCATTAGTTAAACTTCTACATGACGAACCGTTCAGAAATTCTTTCGGAAGGGGATATAGGAGATTTCTAGGATTTAAGGGCTTAGTCTATGACATGATGATGTGGATGTTCTATAAATTTGATAAGAGAGCATATTTACGTTCAATAAATGATGGCGTACTTAGGGGAATAGCTGGTGTATCAAAGGCATCATTTTATCTATCTGGGATTGAAGAGATTGCACATAATGTGAGATTAAAGGTTTATGAGATTGGCAACGCTTTCAATAAGGATATTATTTATAAGTATAGGAGGCCTAAAGGTAAAGAAGACTATGCGGTATTCTTTGCTAGATTAGTCCCACAGAAGGGTATTAGAGAGTTGCCCAAAATCGCCGATTTACTAAATAGCAAAATAGTTGTATTTGGAAAAATTTTCAACGAGAGCGATAGGGCGATTTTAATGTCACATCCTAAAATTGAATATAGAGGCTATAGGCCGATAGAAGAGGTGTATAGCACGGTAGCTAAGGCTAAAGTTTTAATATATCCTTCTCATCAAGATGGTTTTTCCCTAGTAGTTTTAGATACTTTAGCTTTAGGTACTTCAATAGTAGCATATGATATACCAGCAATTAGGTTTGTATTTTCCGGTTTAAAACCAGTTAGAACAGTAAGGGAGTATGATATAAAGGAAATGGCAAATGTAGCAAACAATATACTAAGTATGAAGGATGAGGAATACGAGAGTGAGCATGAAGATGAGAACGTGAAGAAGTTTTTAGAATTACACTCCTCATGGGCAAATGTAGCTAGGGAGACTCACGATTTTCTTTCTGGATTCTTATGAATTTCATTGATAATCCTAATTTTATGGAAGTCAAGTAGAAGTTATCTTTGATTAAATAGAGAAAGTAAAGTAAAGCAATAATCCAGAATATTCCAGAGATTTCGAAGTAAAAGAATCGCAATACGTAAGCTAAATCTGAGAGTAGTATTGAGGCTATAATCTTATCGTAATTATATCTGCTCGTTGAGTATGTAATGCAGGAAAAGAATAAAGTTGACATTATACCTAAAGTGAAAGCGTGAACGTAATCTCCAAAATAGAGCGATAAAAGGGGAATAATTATGAGAGATAGTAAAGACGATATCGCACTAGTATTCTTAAACGTAAATATCCTTCTGTATATTGTTAGGAAATAGATTACTCCGATGAAGGGAAATAGAATTTGGAGGAAATACGACAATATTATAATTAGAAAAATGGGCAACTGATATAATCCAAACACCGGTCTTGTTCTTAAGTTGGCGGAAAATACTCCTATGTTAACTCCTAATGTGTATAAGAGTATAGGAATGATGAGAAGCCAGTAGTTTGGATAAAATAACCATGCAATTATCGACGCGAACGGCGATGAGAGGACTAAAGCGTTAATTGGTAATTTTTTTGGATTATAACCATAACTTCTGAGATCTTTTAACGCCCAAATCTCAGTAGTTGCTAGTATAACTGATGCAACAATTTGAAAATAGTGTAGTGGAATCGCTAAGAGAATCAAAGAGGCTATGTGTAATGATAGATAATTTTTTGCTGGGAAGAATAGTCTCTGTATCATGCCGAAGTACAAGGCGTAAGTTCCCAACATCATAAAATAGGGATGAAATGGCAAACTAAGGAGGATTGATAATGTTCCCAAAGCCCAATATATCGTGGCTAAGAATATAAAAGGGATGTTAACTCCCCATGGTTCTATCTCTTTAATCTTATTCATATGAATTGAGTCGATATTAGAATAAAAAAGTGTTAAGCTTATAGATTAGGTTTCTACGATAGTCCTATAACTGTCACGTAAGTATCTAGCTAAGTATAATGCGTCAGTGTCTAAATATCCAGCTAGTCTGACTAAGGTTATATCAGGGTTTTGTTTGATTATTTCAATTATTTTTCTTAGCTTATAAGGTAAAATATCATCATTTGTAGTCAAAGCCCACTCCTTAAATCTAGTCCAAAATTTTGAATACTTCACAACATTGTTGTTTATTAGGATACTTTTTAAGCAAAAGTGCTAAATAACATCTTTTTATACTTTTTTGCAAAAGTGTTAATATGAAAATCTTAACATTCGGTGGTACAGGTTTCGTTGGTAGCAATTTCGTAAGATACGCAATAAGTAAGGGCCACGAGGTCCTAGTTTACGCTAGGAGCATGAACGATTACGCAAAATCCTTACAAAACGTTGGTGCGAATATAATTTTCTCATATGAAAACTATTTGAAAGACGTTGATTGTTTGGTTTACCTTATAGGCGCAATGTGGACTAAAGATCCTAAAGAATTTGAATACTTACAGGTACAATTCCCTACTGAAATAGGTAGGAAGTTCTTTCAAGTTAACTCTGGTAAGTTCGTATATATAAGCAGTATAGGAGTATCTGAGAATATTGAAAGCAAGGAGAGACCTATAGCTGAGGAGAGCCCCCATGGAGAAGGTTTAAAACCAAATACGCTTCACGGAATTACGAAGCTTGAAGGGGAAAAGAGTGTATCGAAATTCCCCAATTATGTAATACTTCGATTTCCAATAGTTTATGGTCCCTATAGTAGAATCCTTATGTGGAGAATTTTCATGTGGTTAGCTTCTCATGGTATTGGTATAAAAAATGATAATATGTTTAGCGTGGTCTCAACTACAAATACGTCTAAGGCGATAGAATTGGCTTGCAAATATAAGAGGAATAACTATTTTTACATCACTGATAAGGAACCCGCTACATTAACCAGCCTTTTCTCTGATTTGGCAAAAGCCATACAAAAAGAAATAAGGGTATGGTTCCCGTTTAGTGTAAAGTTTATAGAACCTTTCAAATCTTCGCACGAGATATTAAAAATGGCGTATGATGTTCTTTCAAGGGAATTAGTGTATTCCTATAAGAAGGCTGAAAGGGAATTGGATTACATTCCAGAGGATGTAAGAGTTGAAACGTTTAAGGAAATGGCAAAATACTATAAGATTATATGAATAGTTAGGATTAACTTTTTATTATAGAAATTATAAAAATTCTTATGATAGTATGCACTGTTGTAGATGATTCAAATAGATTAGACTTATTCTCTAGAGGAAAATTCGTTATATTATTTGACGATAAAAAGAAGGAGATTCTATTTAAAGAGGAAAATCCAGCTTTAAACTCTTCCGTGAAAAGACCATTAGTCGCTAGAGAGTGTGTAAGGTTGAAAGCGGAAACGGTAATTGCAGCACATGGATCTCTTTGCTATCCCTCTCATTCAATTTTAAAGAAAGCTAATGTTAAAATGCTAGTAGGAAATATTGGTGATAGTATATATACAAATAGTTTTTATCCAGTGACCAGGTGGGAAGTTGTCTATTCTAGTTTTTTGGCCATTAAAGAAAGATTATTCGGACATTAGTGCTTTTTCAAGAAGGCTCAACGATATATCATATCTATAAGACGTGTGAAGGTGTCCGTCATTAAACTCCTCGTAATAGTGATCAATTCCATATTTTTGCAACTTCTTATGTAAAGTCCTACTCCCATACTGTATGTTGAACTCGTCCCTTTTGCCCACATCCATATATATAAACTTAAGCACTTTCAAATTATCAACGTACTTATCGACCATTCTGACTGGGTCTTTTTCTAACCATTTCCTCCAAACATCTTCCAATATTTCCCCAGTCTCTAGATCGAAGGGTAACTCTATTTTTTCATCCTTAGGAGAATAAAATGCTGACATACCAATGACGTTCAACGTATTCAAATCTTCCTTATGTTGCTTATTCTCTTTCTTCCAATAATTTTCTAACCATTCCTCCGGGGTCCTGAATCTTCTTAACTGCTCAATTGCTTTAGGAAATGTCGGTAAGTATACGTATTCGAAATAGGCATCACCAGCGTGGTCAGCTATTGCTTTAATAATATTAGGGTATTTCATTCCTAATACGATTGCACCATATCCTCCAGACGAATGTCCAAATATTCCTATCTTATCACTCTTGAACTTGTCCATTAAGAATGGTAGTAGTTCCTTTATGAGAAAGTCCTCATACATTCCCACTGCTGAAGAATTTATGTACTGATTTCCACCAACCTTAGTGAACATATCTGGAAGGACTATTACTGAACCTTTCATCTTCCCCTCATTAACTAATCTCTCAATCCTACTTTTCATGTCCTCTCCCAATGGGTTGTAATTAATTTGGGTTAATGAAGAAGAGAGATAACCACTAAGGTAGATTAATATTGGCCTCTCCTCGTATTTCTCAGGGTAGATCAGCCCTACTCTTCTCTTATGCGGGTCCTTTAAAGGATTATCTCTCAAAACATTACTTTCAAATTCAATAATAGTTAAGTTCATGTATCCATTTTCCTTCCCTAAGCTTTAAATCTTCCTTTGCTCATTATATTATATGAAGCTTACAGTAAAGGAAGTTAAAGAGCTTTTTAAACCAAAGTTATTGCCAATAATTTGGAAAGACGAAAATAATACTTTAACAATCCTGGATCAATCATTATTACCATTTCAGAAGGTTTATGTGGGTTTAAAGGATGTTAATAGTACAGCATTAGCAATAAAGAACATGCAAGTTCGAGGTGCTCCCGCAATAGGAATTACTGCTGGATATGGCATGGTGTTAGCGTTAACTAGCAATAAGAGTATAAATACGCTAGATAACGCTATCAAGGAATTAACTAGGACTAAGACTATATTAGACTCAGCTAGACCTACAGCTGTTAATTTGGTTTGGGCAACTTCAAGGATGTTAACTTTAGCTAAAAACGCTGTGGAGAATGGTAATGCTAAGACTGTAAATGAGCTAATAGACCTAATGAAAGTTGAAGCTAAGAAAATTTTCGATGAGGAGTATGATGCTGAAATACAAATGGGACTTTACGGTTTAGAGAAATTAAACGACGGTGATACAGTACTAACTCAGTGTAATGCTGGTGGTTTGGCTACCGGTACTGGGTTAGGGACTGCATTAGCTCCAGTGAAACTTGCTAAAGCCTTAGGGATGAACGTTTCAGTTATCGCTCCAGAGACAAGGCCTTGGTTACAAGGTAGTAGACTGACTGTCTACGAATTAATGGAGGAGGGAATAAAGGTTACGTTAATTACAGACACTGCAGTTGGTTTAGTAATGTATCGAGGAATGGTGAGTAGCGTAATGGTTGGAGCTGACAGGATATTGAGAGATGGACACGTATTTAATAAGATAGGAACGTTTAAGGAAGCGGTTATAGCACATGAATTGGGTATACCATTTTACGCACTAGCCCCAACCTCCACTTTCGATCTAAAGAGTAGCGTCGACGAAATTAAGATTGAAGAGAGGGATCCTAATGAGGTGAGAACAATTAGGGGAATACCAATAGCTCCAGAGAACGTAAATGTGTATAATCCAGTATTTGATGTTACTCCGCCTAAATATATTACTGGTATAATAACTGAAAAGGGAATAATATATCCTCCATTTCACGAGAATATTAAAAGAATCGTGGAAAGGTAACTCTTAGGAAAAGTAATTTAACTAACAAGTGAGAATTAACCTTAATGAGAGTTTTAACAAAGATTATCTTGATAGTTTTCGTACTTGAGGTAATATTATTCTTGATAGCCTCTGGCATACCTCAGAATAATCCCTCATTAGTATCAGCGTTTAACAGCACAGAAAATCAAGTATTAAACCAATCTTATTTCGGTAAAGTAATAATGATCTTTGGTAACAACGTGAGAGTTGCATTACTGGATTTCATACCCGCTGTTGGAATGATCATATTGGCAATAAGTATATACTCAACTGGTGCAGTTTTAAGTGCATTCTCATCTAGTCTCAATGTCCCTGGAATTTTGTCCGCCTTAGGCTTAATGACATTACCGCATTCGTGGCTTGAATTGCCATCCTATGCCATAGCTGCCTCCAGTGGATTATACATTATAATTAGACCAAGGGAGTGGGTAAGAGGATTACTAACCCTCATAATTGTCCCGATAGAGTTGTTTTTGGCTGCGTTGGTTGAATCAGGTGAGTTTTACGTAAGCAATCCGTATATATTATGGCTTTACTCGATACCAGCCTTTGTATTCTTGTACTTCCTTTACGAATTCTTACAGAAGAGAGCTGACAATTACATTCAAATAAAGACGCCAGTAACTCAACAACAGAATATAGTTCAACCTCAACAGCCATCATATGCCGATTATATGGCTAGATACAATCAGAGTTGGAATACTGCAAGCTATTACGAAACTCAAGGTAACTTAGCTGAGGCTATGAGGTATTATTGGGAGGCCATTTTCTACTTAATTACTGCAGTAGGGAACAAATTGGGAATGCCTACTTTAACCAAAGAAGATCAAGATAATGTAGTGCGAGCTGTTGCGTATAAGGTTGGAAATCCACAACTATATGATATCTATAACGAAGCATTCAAAATTAGGATTGAAAATAGGCTAAGTGACTTCCAAATATTTAAGGACTATTTATCTCAGTTGGCTAGGTATTTAAATTCTATCTAACTAATGATTTTTTCACTTACCACCTCTATTCCTAACTTTAAGGCAAGATCATAGTATTTTTTAGGAATAGCAAACGCTACTAGGAAACTCCTCACTTTTTTAGAAAATTTACTTTTTAGAATTTTTTCTCTAATTAACAATTGCTCTATTGTGGAGTAGTCAGCATAGTTTTTGGCTAAAAATAAGTAAATCTCATCCCCTTCTTCATAATACATAATTGGTAACGATAATCCAATTCTTAGAACACCTTGATCGTCTATCAAAAACTCCCTCTTTATCTTTGCTAACTTAACTCCCTTACTTTCCAGTTGTGGTTTATACATATTGATTATTAAATATTCAATTTCCTCCTCCTTTCTTGAGATATCAGTAAGAAATTTTAGCACTTGATCTTCTAAGCTCATACTATAATATCATACTCCCTCTTATTAAAAATAATTTCTCAAAATACAATTGCACACAGTTGCACATAATGATACATAAAAATACATATAGTCTTTTTAAGTAAAAATTAAAATATTATCTTATGAAAACCCTTTTAGTTCCGTTAACAACTTTTATGATGCTTGACGTTGTAACTACAGCACTGGGATTATCCAGAGGTCTTATAGAGAGCAATCCATTAATAAACGCTTTGTACTCTTCACTACCATTTCCGATTTTCGTTATGGTATTCCTTCTCATGAAGGTAGGCGTATTAGCTTTAATATATATTCTTTACAAGTATACAAAACTTGATTTAGTTCTCATTCTTGGGATAGGCATTTCTCTGATAGTCTTCATTAATAACGTCCTTCTCATCTCTTAATAAATTATTTACATAATTTAGCAACAAATAGACAGCAATTAGGTTCATCATTAGGAACATAATTATACCTAAATATTCTAGTCCCTGGGAAGTATATAGAGTAGTATAGAGTGATGGACTTATCATTAATATTAAAGAAAGTATACTATCTCCTATCATCCATAAAGCTAAGAGAAAAATCTTAAAGTTTCTACTAAGTTCCCTTAGTGAAGAACCTACCATCAAGCCTCCTATTAATAAAGAAACCTCCTCAATTAATCGAACTGACAAAATTTCAGCACCTAAATTAAAGAAATATGGATAATGCCAAAGGAAAGCTATTGAAGCCCCAACTGTAACGGCTACACTTTTATTCACAATTTTTCTCCTAATGATATAATATGAAAGAAGAATACCAGCTCCAAAAAGGGAATAATGAGCTAACATATAAGGTATTGGATTATTGAACATAACCTCCTCTGTAAATGGATTAACAGAAACAACAATAAGAAAGATACATAAAATAAGAATTGTTATAAAAAAATAATTATTACTCACTTTTTCACCTTATACAAAGAGATGAAGATAGAACGTACTGAATACTACGACCCATATGGCATCTACAAAGTGCCAATAATATGTTGCAGCAACTGAACCTCCATAGGGTGTCACTCCTTTATAAGCCCTTAACAGTACGAATGCCCACACAACTAGTCCCATGATTACGTGGAATCCGTGTAGACTTACTGTACTAAAGAAGAACGCAGTAAATGCTGATTGTTGTGGGGTGAATTGTATTACGTGTGTAAACTCATAGACTTGTCCCATTAAGAATGTGAATCCCATAGCTGCAGTTAATATTCCTAAAGCTTTAAACATCTTCATATTCCCTTTCTTAAACTCCTCATAAGCCAAATGTGCCGGTATAGAACTTGAAAGCAGTATAACTGTCATTATTACTGGCAATGGGAAATACTCAACTCTTAATGGCGGTACATTTGCGTATGCTATCGGATTAGTAATTGGGCTCGCTACAAACATGTATCCTCCTATAAAGGACCCGAATAAACATATCTCAGCTAATATGAACCACAATACCGCAGACCTAGCATCTCTCATTATGATAGTCCCTAATGATGGTGTCAATGCTACTCCATTATTTACACTACCAGCTGATACTGGTGAACCTCCATCTAGTTGCATTGGAGGAGGTATTTGTTTAAACCATTGATCATATGCCCAGTATAACCCAGTCCCGATAAACGCTAGTATTAACAGTATACCAATTGGTATTAGGTTAATGAACATGAACATAAAACCTAAAGGTATAAACGACATAACAATTCCAAGTATGCTGTAATATGGGAAGCTTACCCCGTGATATTCTTCGTCAAAACTACCATCCAATGATTTACCAAAACTTAACGGTAGTTTAACTGGCTTAATATAGAAATCTGGTTGACCTATCTGTATAGCGTTCCACGGGTCTATAGTTTCTACAACTTTCCCCTTTATCCATGAGTACAGCAAATCACCAAAAGCCATTAGTAAGCCTATCCCCATTAATACTCCTCCGACATCAGTCATTTGCTGAAATGGTGCGTAAATTACTGAGGGAACTGCAGCGTATCTTCTAGGCATCCCTAGAACTCCATCAATAATCATACCAGTAGCTATCAGAAATGCACCAGCTACTATCATTATAGTTCCACTTTTCACTATATCCTCGTGGTACCACTTACCACTAAAGTATGGGAAATAGTAAATCAAACCAGCTAGTAGCGCAAATAGTATTGCGAATACCATATAATGGAAGTGTCCTACTACTAAATATGTACCGTTGAATGCGTAATCCAGTGGTACTAATGGAAAGAATACTCCAGTAATTCCTCCAACCAAAAATATGGCTATAAAGGATATAACTAAAATTGCCGGGGCCTTATATCTTATTTCTCCACCATATAAAGTCGCAGTCCAGTTGAATACCTTCACTCCAGAAGGTACTGCAATCGCCATTGTTGTTGCTGATGATATTATCTGTGCCACTGTATTGTCAACAGCTGTGAACATGTGATGCATCCATACTCCTAATACGCTTAAGAATGCTATGGCCATTGATGATAGTGCGAGTGCTTTGTAACCGTAAATTTGCCTACCAACCATTCTAGGTAAGATTTCTCCGACCAGTCCCATTGCAGGTAACATTAATATGTATACTTCGGGATGTCCAAAGAACCAGAACAAGTGCTGCCATAATACTGGGCTTCCACCTAATGATGCATCGAAGAATGGTAAATTCCATAACCTTTCTAGATAGGCGAAAACTAATCCAGCAGTTAATGGAGGCATTGCAACTACTAATAAAATTGCAGTAGCGAAGAATGACCAAGTAAATAAGGACATTTTAAAGTAAGGTATTTTCTTAAGTTTTATTATAGTCATAAGGAAATTAACTCCAGTAAGTGTTGATGAAATACCCGATAGTATAAGAGCAATCTCAACTAATATTACGCCTAACCCGTAATTCACTGATGTTTCGACAGATAAAGGAGCATACATATACCAACCTGTGTTTACAGGGCCGAACCACGGAGCTATGAGCCCCAAGAAAACTGCGGGAACTAAAATCCAAAAGGATAATGCATTTATTCTAGGCCAGTATAAATCATGGGCACCTATCATCCTAGGAATTAGATAATTTGCGAAACCCACTGAAATGGGCATTACCATGAAGAATATCATGAATATACCGTGTAAGGATACAGCATTATAGTAATCTACGGCACTCAAGCTTTGGTAAGTTAGCTGATATCTTATTAGTGCAGCATTAATTGCACCAGCTAATAGTGCAATTATACCTAGCGTTATATACATCTGTCCAATATCGCTTGCACTGGTAGTGTATAATGCTACTTTTAAGACTCTTTTTATGTTCATCATATTAAGTGTTAAAATTTTATTTTTTAAATCTTTCTATTAAAAGCCAATAAAGCTAATCTATTTAGAGTTACTTAGATTATTAAATAAAAAAACATATGTTTCTTATCTACTTAACTTGCTGTAGCATAAGGAGTAGTCACATTTGATGAAACAATTACAACTGCCCACATCCCGCTTTGTGCGTGTCCTAAAATACCACAAACTAACATATAAGTGTCAGCGCTTAACGGTCCCCATAATCCACTATCTAATTGACCGCTTGAAATCCCAGTTGTTTGATAATTGCTAGCGGTGGCGCCAACTACGTATAATATTTTACCAAACTTTCCAACATCGGGATTACTAGGGGTTGCGGTAGTGTTTTGTAAAAGGATTAAGTTATGGGGCAGGGATTGTTCATTTATATATTTCACGTAAACAGACCATCCTGCAGGGATGTAAATTTTCAGTTGTCCATTACTAGTACCATTAAAATTAAAAGTTGGTCCAGTCGTTAATGTGGCAATTGTCAAAAATACTGTTTTATTTGCAGAGTTATAGTTTAACGGAATTTGACTTGAGGTCGAAGTAGAAGTACTAGTAGCTGTGGGAGTAGGTGCCGAAAGTACTTGGTATTCATAGTATGCGTATACTGAAACTCCAACTGCTATTATTGCAACTAGTACTCCAACAATTACGGGCAGAATAGAGGACTGCGCTTTCATATGCTAAATTGTTGTAACTAAGATTTATAAATTTATTACCTTATGTAGAGTATCATAATCATACTCTATATTAAAGAATGTAAACTTAAGTTAATAATGTTATACGATAAAACTTAAATATCTTATTAAGGTATATTAGAGTGATGAACAGAAGGACATTCTTGAGACTGTATTTAGTAGTAGGAGCTGCGGTTGCAATAGCCCCCTTAATAAAACCTTTAGCGGATTACGTAGGATACTTTTACAATGAATTAAGTACTATGTCAAAGCAATATTTGGTAGCAAATAATACTGATGGACTAGCTGGATTTCCAAAATATAAAATAGGTAATATTAAGGATATACAACAGCAGTTAAGTTCTGGATGTCCAGTCTACTTCTTCGCTTATCCATTAACTAATGAACCTTGTTTCCTAGTCGACTTACAAGCGCTTTTAGGTCAACCTGTTCCAGAGATACCAAATCCATACTATGGGCAATATGCGGGCCCACTAGGGCAAATAAAGACTATAAACGGTGTGGGGCCAAATAACTCCATTTATGCGTTCTCTGACGTTTGTGTGCATCTAGGTTGTCAGCTCCCTGCACAAGTTTTAGTAACTTCCGAAAATGGTCCAGGTTTAGATATTCAAAATTCAGTCCTCCATTGCCCATGTCATGGGTCATTGTACTTGCTAGCAAAGGGTGGTGTAGTTATTGGAGGACCAGCTCCAAGACCTCTCCCTATAATCCTACTAGAATATGATCAGAATACTGGTGACATATACGCAATAGGCACTAATGCTCCTTATTTTAGCGCATCGATACCCAGAACTACTCCATCAGATAACTTGCTTTATGATCCTAGATATGACTATAGCGTACCCTCAAATCCCTCATGCAGCAAGGGTGGTTAGCATGGTAGATGAACAAAGGAGTGGTCTATTCGATAGATTCATGAAATGGCTAGACGATAGATTAGGAATTTACGGTCATACTTTAAGACCTGCGCCTAGATACGCTTATTCGATAGATTATTGGCTGGGAGGGCTAGTACTCTCAGCGTTTATATTTGAAGTGATAACTGGTGCTTTAGTTGCACTTTATTATACGCCAAGTGATCCATACACATCAACTACTTATTTAATAAGTAAAGTGCCGTATGGTGCTTTACTATTTAGCCTTCATAGCTGGGGAGCTTATGCTATGGTCTTTCTATTGTTAGTTCATATGACTAGGAACTTCTTTGTAGGAGCTTATAGACAACCAAGGGAAATAATGTGGATAGTTGGGGCTGGATTAGCTGGATTAACATTAACTGAAGCTTATTTAGGGTATTCATTACCTTACAACTTGATCTCTTGGGTTGCGACAACTACTGGGCTAAACTTATTCTCGTATATGCCATTTAACTTAGGTTATCTAATTTCACTATTCACTGTAGTAAATCCCAATCAACCCGGTATAATGTCTGGCGTAGATCCTCTAGTGCAGAGATTCTTCGTATTTCACTGGATAGTTGGTGGTTTAATACTAGCACTTATAGGATTGCATCTTTATATATTTGAAAAGCATGGTATAACTCCGCCAGTATCTCAAGTTAAACCCGGCTATCCTGAACTTATAGATGAATATCAAGATAAGTTGAGGTCTGATCCCAAATGGGAACTTCAACCATTAATGAGGTCAATAGGAATGGTAATAATGATATTCCTACTAACCTTTGGCGCAATATTTCTGATTGCTGGAGCAATACCATTTAATATTGCTATTACTGATGGTACTCCTAAATATTTAATGCCTTCATTTAATCCAGTAGAAGCTGCACAGACACCACCAGTCCCTGACTGGTACTTCCTATTCATTTACTTCTTCTATAAGGCAGTAAGTCCAACTAATGCCTCTTTAATATTTTTAGGCTGGGTTGTAGTTACTGTATTATTCCCATTTATAGAGGAATACATATTTAGGCATAAGGCTCCACATCCAGCATTAAGGCCAGCATCAATTGCAATAGGAAGTGGTTTCATAGTTAGCTTCATAGTTAATAGTGTTTGGGCGGCTTTAACACCGGGAAGGGATATTGGACCTATAGGTGCTGAGGTAGATGGTGTAATTTTTCTAGTATGTTTTGCAGTAATATGGCCATTACTGAGGTATGTTGCTCAGCCTAGAGTTTTGGCTAAATGGCAGAGTTCTCCATTAACTGATGGTGGTGTTGTAATGGAGTATAAAGAGAGGAGAATATTAAGCGGGCTAACAGTACTGTTGATTAATATATCGATACTAGGTGGGCTAATATATTCTCTATATGAGGTGTTTTTACTTTCAAGCAATCCTATGATTAACCAATTTTTAATAGGTCAATTTTTAGGTACTTCCCTAATTTTATTTTCAATATCAATTTTCATAAACGTGGTGATGGGAATTGGAAAAAGCCAGGATATTTGAACTGTCAACTATAGTATTTGCAATTGTAATCTTAACAATTCTAGGTGTTTTTTCAGATATTTATCTAAACTCAATAAACACTGGAGCCTATCTATCGACTACTCAAAAACAAGATGCTATTCCTATTAAGGTAATAGCTATACAATATGCTTGGGAATTCGTATATCCTAATGGGACTACCACAACCAATGAGTTGGTATTAAAAGCTAATCAGACCTATTTGCTTGAAATCACATCCAAGGACGTTATCCACGCATTCTATATACCACAGTTAGGGTTCAAGTTTGAGGCAATACCAGGATATGTATATGATTTCTACATAGTAGTTAACAAGCCTGGAGTATATGATATATGGTGTGCCGAATTTTGCGGCCCTGGTCATTACTTAATGAAAGGAACCTTAATAGTGGTGAGCTAATATGGCTACCAATAGAAGGATGACTTCTAAGGACTACGCTTTGTGGACAATTACGATAATTGCATTCTTCTTTTTCTTTCTATGGATAGGAGATTTCGGAAATCTATCATATCTTACACAAAGTCCAATAACGACATATGTACAAACATTATGGAGTGCAACTTATATAGCAGCTGGTGGTGTTTTCGCAGTTTTCATGGGGAGTATAGTGTTTCTGTCAGTTAAATTTAGAGCTCCATCTGAAGTTCAAACTACAAGAAGAACAGTAAACGTAATGAGCTACTATTACGTCGCATTAATTTTGGATTTGGTATTTGCAATTATAATAACCTATGAAATCTTTATAATGTCAGCCTATCAATTTATAACTGGTGTACTAGCGTCTGCTGATTTATTACTTTTTGCCTCAATTATCTACCTTGTTTACAAGTTATATTATCAAGAATAAACTAAAGTTAATCACTTTTTTATTTCTATTTACTATAATTATTTTAATAAATATGAATTATCAAGTTAGACCCACTCCAATTATGATCTATTAAAGTCGATAAATATTAAAAATTAAAGAAGTTATACTAATTTTTATGATAAAATAGAAAAGCTTATTAAATAGCTTATAGATAGTATAGTATTAGGAGAGAGTTATGAAAAAAGGTAAAATTATAGTACCAATCACAATAATAGCAGTAATTATACTACTAGTATTTTCCTCAGGGATCCTCGCGGGAAGAAGTCCCTTCATATCAACTAGCGTAGTAAGTAGGGCTCTAGGTGGAAATTGGACCATTCAGAATTATTACTCTGGGAATAATACAATGACCGAAATTTTAATAGATTCTCAAGGAGATGTATTGGTTATTACCCAATACTCTTTCCCATCCTCCTCTCAAGCACAAAGCTTCTTTTACACAAACTCTCTGGGAAATATTGAGCAATATGGAAGCAATCTAATATCATATTACTATCACGGACTTTCAGAATCTTTATATGTTGTTGATGGTAGTATAGTATATTATATTAGCTATGTAGCTACTGCTTCTACTTCAATGCCATCCATAAGTCAATTGTTGAGTTTGATAAAATAATTTTAATCCCTTCTCACTTATTTTTATTTATGAAGTTATATTTTCTTTCAATAATCCCGATAGTCATTAGTCTAGTATTAACTTATATGTTCCCATTTAATGAACTAGTCCCAATTGCCATTTTCTGGATATTTCTAACATATCTACTCTTTAATACAATATTTAGAGGGGAACTACAAGTTATTAGATCATATAAAAGGAAAGTTACAAAATGGGGGATTTTCTTCTCTTATTTAGCAACTCATTACTTAGTTTATAGTATAGCTATTATTGAACTACTAACTTATATTTACAAACCTATACTATCATATCCTCAAACAACCTTTGTCTCCCTATTTACTACTCCCTTTGGTAGTTCACCTAGTTTAGTCAATTTAGGTTTATCATTAATTTTTAACCCAACCATAGCCGCCTTCATACCACCTAACATAGCTATTGAACTTTCTCTATATAGTATATCAATGGGTCTCTATATAGCCATTTTAGTAACCTCTAGTTTACTCACCCTTATCTCTTTAAATAAAAAATTGGGGTACCTTGCTTTCATTCCACTAATAGGTATTATAGCTGGAGCATCTTGCTGTGTATCAATACCAGTCTTATTAGCAGAGTCCATAGAATTAGGTAATGTCGTATTCTTAACAACATCAGCATGGCAAGTAGTGTTTATAGCTTACGTATCCCTTCCAATTATAACAGTAATATTCCTAAAACATCTATCAAGTTCACTCCATAAACTACATAGCGGTTTAATACAATTTAATATCCCAAGGGGAGTAACTAAATAATAAGGAACTCGTATCGTGGAATAATGTAATACCAATTAACAGTTTTCATATTATAGTTGTATACATATCATGAAAAACTCCCCATTATTTCAGATTAACTTATATCATTTTTGTTATTCTCTTAGACCTCTTTTTCCTCATTCTCTTGATAGCTCTTACACTAAGTTTTACTAATTCCTCTTCATTCTTATTGCTTATACGTGTAAACGTTATTGGAGAAATCCTATACTTATATATGAAATATAGGCTTACTAAGAGAGGGATAAAGATTAGTCTTATGGGAAAGTTGTACAATAATGGAATTATTTCGAAGATAATATAGATAGCGGTTAGTATTACGCTATAGAAGGTAGAGGAAAACGAGGTTAGCGCAAACCAGAACTCCTTAAATAGTCTACTTCTTACCTTGGCTATCTTAACCAATATTTCACTGTTGATTATAGAATATAATTGTGAGCCCTCTGATAAAAATAAGTACAGGAGGAAAAGGGCAATTATTATTTCTCCAGCGTAAAGTGTATATTGTAAAATTAAATTATTGATTGGATTTATTATACTCTTTACTAGACTGTTTAGGATAGGAAATAACACATAGGGTAAAATTAAATACAGAAACATCTTCACAAATCCCCTAAACACTACTGATCTTAAGATTGGCGAAAGACTTGCGCTAAACGTCTTATTAAGCCATACCATTGTGGAATCAAGCTGTCTCAAAAAGTACGAACGGGAATAAACTACTCCAATAACTCTTTGAAGGGCGTTTACTTTAACAGCTAAAACTGATGCAATTATTGATGATACTAATACCACTACAACTGAAATGTAATAGTCTACGGCAATATCTATACCTTGTTGGATCGCCTCTAATGATACTATTATTCCAAATTCGCTTAATGGCAACATGTATAGACCATTAGTAAACGCCTTTACGAAAGTAGTCCCAGTAACCCAAGATGCGGTACTGAATGAAAAGTACTTTATTACAAGAAGTATGAGTGATATTAGAATAAATGTGGTTATATCGGGAGTAATTTTCAAATAACTTCCTACTGATAGGAAAAAGAATATTAGAGAAAATTCCCTAATTGGTGCAGTATATTTTATTACCTTTTCACTGCCACTTATTGATGAAAATGCTATACCAGCTAGAATCATTGTTAAAGTAGATGGTACTTGAGTAACTTGTGAGATATATTCAAATACAAATACTAAAACGATTGGTACTAATATCAATATGCTCTCATCTTCTAATCCAGTGAGCCTAAATAGCGATAACCCAGTAAGGAAATACTTAGCAAACGCGTAAATTATTAATGAAGCTATAAAAACCTCTAATACTACAAACGATACTCTAAAAAAGTTAAATGAACCGTTCAGTGCTATTGCAATGGAATATAGGAAGAAGACCTCAGTATCCTCAACTGAAGCAACTGCTATTAGTAAATCCCTATCGTTTCTATCTAGTTTATTCCCAACTATCTTGTAAAGAATCGAAGTACTAGTATCTATGGATGCCATTACAAGAAATAGTGAAGCAAATGGATCTAGATGTAGTAAATAGAGCCCTATGAAATAAGAAATTAATAGGATGAGTATTAACTCAGTTAACGCTATTCCAATTGCCCTTCTAAACAACTCCTTAGCTCTAGAAATATCAAAGGAAGTGCCAATCTCAAAGGCTAGCAGATTCAAGGCTATAAAATTCAGTATTTCAAAATACGAGGAATTGAAGTCGAAATGGAAATAATTGAAAGCGATCAGCCCACCTAAAAGATAAGCAATAACTGGTGAGATCTTTAGTCTAGTCAAGATAAATGCAAGTAATAAGGTAAAAAGTAGCATTAAGCTCAATATTGCATAATCCATCAAACAACAAACGTCTTAAGAGAAATTAAAAGTTTATTTACTACCAAGAGAATATTATACATTTGATGAACATTGTAGATTTGAAGAAATTATATTCTCAAATCTTATCCCTTAGGGAAGAATGTAAAAGGTGTATTGATTGTGAAGCTTGTGATAAAGTAGAGGAGTTAATAGATTATGTAGTTGAAAATATAGATAAAATTTCAATCGAAAATCAAGCTGAGGCTAGAAGGGTATTAAATAGCATACTTACGCTTAGAAGGGAACTCTAAATTCATCTAATCCCGAAAGGATGAGACGTTCAGCTGTAATTAAAGAAGAGAATTAAAAAATAAGTAATTTTTTTTAAATTGTTGGACATTCACCCGCTAAAGGCCCAGCAGCTTCTAGTATAGTGTTTTGTATCATTTGCGCTGCTTGAATAATTTCTGGGAATTGTTCTAAATTATTGAGAACATAAATAGGCGTATATCCCTCAAGAATTGTTGGATTAACTATTGGCGTAGTTACAATATATGTACCGTTTGGACCAGAGATTAATATTGCGAAATTTAAGTGTGAAGGTTTACCATAATATGCTGAGGGCTCTCCATACTGCTGTATTGGAACCTGAGTTTCGTATTGAATTATGTATTGAGCTACTTGAGATGGCAAACCCATTTGTAAATATTCCTCTTTAATTTTATGGGGGTTAAGGGGGCGAAAGTCCCCTTCCGGATGGATAGCCCCCTTATAGAAAGATTTTTATAGTTTTTGAAAAATACATGTAACTATGCGGAAAAGATTGGACAGAAGTGCGCACTCAGTTTACGTGCTTTACTACCACTATGTTCAAGTAGTCAAGTACCGCAGGAAAGTGTTCGACAATGAGGAGATCATAAATTTCTTGAAAGAAACAATTCTTGAAATAAGCAAAACATTCGAAGTAGAAGTTATAGACATTAGCGTTGATAAAGATCACTTCCACATGTTATTCAAGGCTAAACCAACCCTTAACATACCAAGGTACATAAACGCTATAAAGACAATAACCTCAAGGGAGATACAGAGAAAATTTCCACAAGTTAAGGAGAAGTTATGGAAAGGGCATCTATGGTCCCCATCCTACTTTTTAGCAACTAGCGGACAAGTTACGTTAGAGGTTCTGAAGAACTATGTGGAGAGCCAAGGAAAAGAGTAACGTAGTACACCTATCCTTCAAGTACAAGATTTACCCGTCTAAAGAAGTAGAGGAAAAACTCCTCAAGGTAATGCAAGTTGAAGCAAAAGTTTATAACACGTTGTTAGACGTTATTACGAAAGCGAGAAGAGAGGGAAAGAAGATAACTACAGTTTATACACAAGCAATGATCAAGGACTTGAAAGTTGAGGGAAAGGAACTGGTATACTCAAAGGCCCTCCAAATGGTAAACAATGTATTATGGTATAATATTAGAGCACTTCACGAACTCAAGAAGAAAGGAAAGAAAGTTGGTAAGCTCAGATATAAGAAGATCCTCAAGTTCATAAACTACAACCAATCTGGCTTCAAGGTTGAGGGAGATAAGCTAATTCTCTCAAAGATAGGTTCCGTAAAGGTACTCTTTCACAGACCTTTAGAAGGGAGAGTGAAGGGAGTGCTTATAGTGAAAAATGCTACAGGCTGGTATGCCATATTCCAGATTGAGGTTGAAAAGAAACCATTACCAAGTAACGGTAGGAGAGTTGGTGTTGACGTTGGTGTTGAGAAACTAGTTACAACATCAGATGGTATTGTTATAGAAAATCCAAAAGTGTTCGACAAGATCGAGAAGAAAATACGCCTCGTCCAACGAATATTATCTAGGAAAAAGAAAGGTTCTAAAAACTATGAAAAGACTAGGGTTAAGCTCGCAAAACTTCACGAACACGCCAAGAACGTTATGAACGATTACATACACAAGATAACCACATGGCTAGTGGAACAATATGACGAGATTTACGTTGAAGATCTGGAAACTAAACAAATGGTAGAGAGACCAAAAAGCAAGACCCTTAGGAAGCATATTCTTCACTCAAACTTCTCCCTTTTCCTTCATCACCTCTCCTACAAGGCTGAAAGAGCTGGTAGGAGGGTGGTGAAGGTAGACCCAAGAAACACGTCAAGGATGTGTGCGAGATGTGGTTATGTGAAAAATGACCTTACTCTTGCTGACAGAACATTTGTTTGTCCTAAGTGTGGTTGGGTCAGATCGTGATTATAATGCTTCTCTAAATATTCTTTGTGCGGGGTCGGGACTGCCCTTAGTGCCTGTGGACGGGAAACCTCTGCTATACACTCCCTCTGAGAAGGGAGTGTATAGCAGAGGTTTCCCGGAAGAAGCAGGAAATCCTCATCGTGAGGTGGGGATGCTTCGTCCGCAAGGGCGGAGTAGTTCACTTATCTGTTCGCCAATTGGAACTAACTCGTTTTGAGGAATTGGTGTTCCATTATATGAAGCGTTTAAATATTCATTATAAACATAAGCCATGTAAAACTCTACTATAGAATTACTCGTAGAATTAGTGAATAATAATCCTGGGATATTTGCTGGGGTACGATAGGGGTCAGAATACCATAGTTTATAGCTTAAATTATCATAATGTTGCAAAACGTCATATAATGCCCAAGACGCTGCAGCACCTACTGGACAACCATACCAAGATTGTTATACTATTATCACCTTACCTTTTGGGGCTAGATCAACGTTACTTATCTTAATAAACCTACCAGAAGGAATTGCTTGAGCGGATGCCACAAAACGAGTAGTGTAGACTATTATCCCAATAACTATTATAATTATTCCGATTATTGCTATAATTAAGTTTTTTTATTTATTAATGATGATAGTAACGTGTATCTAAAAAACTTTTTTTCCTAAATCATTAGTAGTCATCTTTATTTTATATGCAGAGAGAAGTTATCCTATGAGCGTTTTTGACAATACTCATCCAGAACTCACGAGGATTGGAATTAGAATGGAGAATGTTGATACTAGATATAAGCCACTAATGAGGATGGGAATATCCATTGACGAAATGATCTACCTTGCAAGGAGACTGCACCCATTGATAAAACATGGAAAAAGGATTTTAGATTTGGCTTGTGGAAATGGCCTAATTACAGTTATCTTATCAAAGTTGATGAGTGACGCAGAATTTCATGCTGTGGATGATTGGAAAAAAGTCTCTAAAAACGATTTAATTAAGAATATTGAGATTGATAGAGCTAAAATAATGTTAGGCGAGTTTACAGATCAATTCACTTTATCATATCCAGACGCTTATTTTGACTTTGTGTATAGTGTAATGTTTTTATCAAATATTGGTAAAGACGGTAGGACCAAAATAAGTGATGAGATTCATAGAGTGTTAAAAGAAAAAGGCAAATTTGTAGTTATCGATACTTTAGTATTTAGGGGTAAAATAAAGAAGGATTTAGAGGGTAAATTTAAATTAGATTGGTATGGAGAAGAGAACGGATTTTCGTTCTTTGTTTGGAGTAAATGACAATTAGATTTGAGTATTTGCTACCTTAAATAATTACTAAAAGCAGTTATCATATTTTCCCTTGATAATCCTGGAAACATAACATTACCTAAAAGTTTTGAAATCCTCGAGGCCAATTCATGAAAAATATCGAGAACGAAATAAATTACCTAGTAAACAAGGTTAAGGTATTCGTAATAAATACACTTAACTCCGCTGTAACAACGCTAATGAGTAAGCATATAAAATTATGTTTTACGACACGCTAGTGCATAAAAGGGATAGAAAACAAGGGAGAGAATTCTAAAAGTAAGGATTACTTGAACAAGATAAGCAAGAGGGCAATACCCGAAGTTGATGTAGCTCTCAAACGAGGCTTATTTAAGGGGAATATGGTATATTATTTTTGATATAAATCTAATTTATTAGTAAGTGTAGAAAATGAGATAGATGTTAGAAAACGTTTCTCGCTTGGATTATAAGAAACTGTTTAGAGTAAGATAAAATCCGTAAAGTGCTACTACTGTATAAGAATAACGTTCTTGTCCAATAGATTCCGCTTAAGTCTATGAAGATAAGCCAATTGATATATTTTAATGCAAAAATTAACAATTTCAGTCCAGCTTATATCTCTCTGTACGTGTCTATAAACCTCTTATACCACTCCTCATAAGTCTTTCTTGTAACCACGTGAAATTCAAAAAGTGAATAATGCTTTATCTTATCCCTTATATAATTAATGAGTTTGGCATACTTATGAGGATCATCGCCGAATTCCTCAGATATTATAAGAATATCTATATCACTATCTGGTCTGAAATCACCTCTGACAAAACTTCCAAAGAGGATTAATTTCGCCTTAGGGTCTTTTTCTAACACAGTATTTTTAATGTCAGCCAAATATTTCTCAATATTTCTATTCTTTCCTCATAAATTGCTCTTAATATTTCGGCATAACCTTCATACATTGTTCAATCATCATATCAAAGTCTTCTCCTAACTTTATAGCTTTTTTCGCATCCTCTTCAGAGAAGGATTGTGGTAAGTATCTGCTAGAAATATATGAAAATTCTATGATGGAAATGAAATCCTTGTTATTCTCATAGAAGTCGTATAGGTTGCAGGGATTGTTTAAGATTTTTATAAATTTAAATAAATCGGAAATTTTCTGAGTTTTAGGGAAATCCCCAGTTAACGAATATATCAAATACTTCAAGTTTAATTGAATACTTTGTTCAATATTAAATAATACTAGATTATAAAATCCTCTCTGAAGGGAAAATTTGCCTTGTTCGAGGAATTGCTTAGCGTTAACCCTTAGAAAACTCATTATATTCCCGTATCTAATCCTTGTTTTAAATGTATCTTGAAGAATTATAATGCTTTTCATTAAATTCACAACGTAGCTTAGTCGAAAAACTTTATTGATAAGGGAGTGTTATTATAGTGCTATCCTATTGCAGCTTTGTGGAATTATTGATCCTTAATGGTGTTCAACAGTCTTTACAAGCACAGATTTAACGTGTAGAGAATAATTGATAATAGTTAAGATGATGACAATAGTTTAGCGTGAAATGTTCAATAGACTATCCAAACGTTATCCTATATAACTTGTTATAATAAGATGAATTAACATTCTATCCATACTTCTTTATCTTATTAATATTTATTAATATCTTTTTCTGTATAAACTTGTGTCATCCCCTTTTCACTATAAACAATTTACAAAGTTTACTATCTTTAGCGTGTTTGCAGGATTTTCTTTAATACAAAATGAATTAACTACTTATTGGCTCTTTATTCTCTTATTTCAACATGATATAACACTATTTGGGTTAGGAGTGATTGCCAGACCGTTAGTGAGGGTGTTCGTATCGTACTTTATGGGTTACATATCTGATAGATACGATAGAGCTAAACTATTTTACATAACTAGGGGAACTTCTGGGGTATTGTTTTTCCCTCTTACCTTTTCCTTCATCTATCATTCTATACCATGGATATTTGGAATTTACTACATTAGAACAATAATCGTTGAGTTGTCAAATAATGTTGGCTACGTTGCATATTACGCTGTAGTTCCAGAACAAGTAAGGGCTAAGGCAATATTTTACATAAGAATAATCTCAATGGCTTCCAGAGTGCTATCTGGAGCCGTTTGGTATTTCATATATAACTCAATTGGCGCTTATGATCTATTCATTGCTGGTATGCTAGGACTTATTGGGCTGGCACTATTAAAAGGACTTAATATAGGTGGGAATAGTGAGAGAGTTAAATTAAGTACGGCAATAGACTTCTTTAGGAAGGATCAAAGGGTTAGGGGGATAATATTATTATATTCAGTGACTGATGGTCTGACCTACTCTATAAATTACCTATTGCCATTGTTAATTTTAGTGTATCATGGCACTGAGGAAATATATAGTTTAACACAAAGTGTGTTATACGGAGCACTAGTGATTGCGAGTTTTATAATGACTAAAATGAAAGATCCAGTTAAAATAGCACTCACTTATATACTAAACGGTTTCTTATTCTATTTAGTATTACTATACCCATCATCATACGTTTTACTAATATCCGTATTGCTCTATGGATTTGGAGCTGGAATTGTCGAGAATTACGTGATGGCTACAATAAAACAAAGCGTTGGTAATGAGTTCCTGGGAAGTGTGTTGGGATTAGATATCTTAGCTACAAGTTCAGTTGAAATATTCTTAATACTTTTAGGTCAATACTTGATAAGTATTAACGTAATCTATTATATAATAGTAGGTATTGTTGGAATGACTTTCGTCTTGATCTCTTGGTTATTAAATCCGAAACTTAGAAGTGTAAAATTATGATTAGTAGTTTCCTGAAAATGACGTATACTATGTGACGTTTAATTTTTCCAATATAAAATAAGGTATATTTATACTATACACGCGCTTGAACTATTTTTCGATTACTTAAATCTCCTTGAAGAGAATCTGTCTTAGTGTTTAAGGTTTAAGGAATTTGAGGTAAATTCACGCAAAGTACTATTAGAAGCTTATCCCGAAAAGCAGTTTTCATTTAATGTCATTTTGACAGAAAACTATGTGTTATCCTCTTGATTTCACATTGTAATATAGTTTTTATTCAATTATATTTTCTGCGTTCCTAGAGTTTCTATTCTTTTCGCAAGTTTATTTTCAGATGGCTAGAATTATCTTTCTAAGTAGAGTCTAGTTCTACTAAGGAGAGCTATATAAATCGCTTAAGTTTTTAATGGCACATCTATTATTCTCTATTAGATGGACAAAGAGATTATTGACGCATTTCTCAATATCTATGGTAATAACTTAGTTTCTATTGTTCTTTTTGGATCTTACGCTAGAGGAGATCAAAGAAAAGATAGCGATATAGATTTACTCGTTGTACTTGAGAAAATTGAAGATAGATATGAGGTATATAGGAAATTCTTTGATGTAGAGAAGATAATTGAAAAAACTCTATATAAAGATTTAAAAGAAAAAGGCTATAATCCATATATTTCTCCAATTTTTCTTGACATGGATGGAGCTACGAAATTTAGACCTTTATATATAGATATTGTATTTGATGCAAAAATAATCTATGATAAATACGAGATAATGAAGAAAACCTTTGAAAGAGTTAAAAAGAGACTTGAAGAACTCGGAGCTAAAAGGGAGAAAATAGGAAGAATCCATTACGTTATATTAACTAAGGTAAAGCCAGGGAAGGTTATAGAGTATGAATAATAAAGAATTTGCTGAGTGTTATTTAAAGGGGGCTAAAATAAGGATAAAATACGCGGAACTAAGTCTTAATGAGGATGAAGATTATGCTTATTGTGTTAGAGCTTCACAAGAGATAGTAGAATTACTATAAAAGCCATTTTACGCTTATTAGGCATTGAGTGTCCAAAAACTCACGATCCTGGCAAGATCCTACTTCAAAGTGTAGATAGATTACCAGATTGGTTAAAAAATGAGGCTGATAACTTAGCCTATATTTCAAGATGGTTGAGGGCTGAAAGAGAACCTTTAATATATGGCGATGAAGTTGAGGGACTATCTCCGACTGAACTTTATACTAAAGTTATTGCAGAAAAGCATTAGAATCTGCAAAGCATGTTTATGAATTAGCCCTTAGGCTATTTAATGAGGTTGGTTGACTTCCTCTTCATTGTACGTTCTCTCTCAAAATCCTTTTTGAATATATCAGATAGGAAAATGAGGACAATATATAAGTTTTACAGAAAAGATATTTGAGAGTGTGATGGGTGGTATTATTATTTTCTTCAAGCTTCAAGTGTTTCTCTTTCCTAAATATTCTTGTCACTCTAACGGTAAATGAAATTAATCTCATTGTTGTGGGAATGCTAATGGTAAGTAGAATAGTGAGTTCCCATAGGATTTTGAGTTGAAATGTGATTATCATGATTAAATATCCCCGTGTTGTTACTGCTCTCTAATCTCAAGCTTTATTAGACTTCATTTAACTTATTGCAAATTCGAACACAATCTTTCCTAGCTTATTGTCAACTTATCTCTTTTGACGTTAGAATTTCTAGCAAAGTATATAGGAATCGTGTCAGAAGACTTCGGGAAAGTGAGATTATTGATGAAAATAGGATGAAAATAGATGGAGTTACTCATTGTTATTGTTGGATATTAGGAATATCATTTGAATATAGTGAAATAAATCTTAGTATAATTATAGATTTTTGAACAATATTTTAATTTTTTTCTTAAAATATGATAGAGAACTTCAGTATTAAGATAAAATCTATCTATGATACAAACGATCTCCTCCACACCCTAGTGTAGCACTTATTTTTTGCATACACTCTTCAAACACATTTTTATCTATTATATCACTAGTAAAAAAGAATAAATTCTATCATTTTAAACAATATTACGAAGACTAGTTAATACTAAATTGCCTTTGAACGATGAAGTTTCAACCCCAGTTAAAACTTCTTTAACTTCTCATAGTAATCTGAAAGCAGTAACACTTTTTATTCCTTATTACTAATCCAAAATTTTCTCTTATGAATAACAAATTTTAAAAAATCAGAAAATCCACCCCCTTTTCATAGACCCGAAATTCATCCATCTTGCTAGGATGATATTTGTCTTAGTTCACTGGATATTGCTATGGAGATGAAATTGCAATAAGCAAAATCTCTTTTTAGCTTTTCATGAGAATTTATTCTTTGATGATTCTCTCTCATCAATCTATTAAAAAACTGTTAGGTAAAGTGATATTAAATTACGTTGTAGAAAACGTAAGAGAAAATGGCTATGATTTGAGAATATGTGGTGAAAAATATTACGTAGTTGAGGAAGGGGCTCAATTACCAATTAAAAAGGCTAAACTTAAGGAGATTGAGTTTAAAGAGTCAGCAAAACTAGAACCCTTTAAGACTTATTTGTTTGAATCGTGTGAGGAGTTTGACGTTCCTGACGATTTAGCAATACTACTAACTTTAAAGAGTACTCTAGCTAGGAATGGCTTTTTAGCCCCTCCAACTATAATTGATGCAGGTTACAAAGGTAAGGTAACTTTAGCAATTACTCCAGTTTACAACTCATCTTTAGCTAAAGGTATTGCAACACATCACCTAATATTTATGAAATTAGACGAAAGGACAGAAAAGCCTTACAACGGTAAGTATCAAGGTGGAGTAGTGATCTGAACATTAGAGTATAATAAACGTCTTTGTTGATATATTGGCGAGAACTTTTGTGAAACATTAAGTGGAGTCTTTGAGAATACACAAAACTCACTCAATGGACCCATAGCTAATTGTCTTCTCCATAAATTTTGTGAGAAAGGTTCAATCTCCTTATAGAAATTCTCATACTTCATCCCACTGGGCTTTGATATCCAATATGCGTAAGTATAGGAGGGGGATAATATATCCCCTTTGACTATTCCATATAAGCCCCCTTTTCCGTTTTTAGCAATTCTTGCAATCCTATCATGAATTTCCTTTATATCACCTATTTCTAATACAGCTTTATTAATTAGATCTAATGTTTTAGAACTCTGCATGAAGTACCAATCTTCATACGCATCACCCTCAGCCCAAGGAACATAATTCACTCTTACTACTAATGAGCCTAAGTAACCTTCAATTTTAGCGTTTTTATTAAAGTAGTCATGAAACGCAACTAAGTTTCTTTCGTATTCCTCTTCATTTGAGGTACCGATTTGGTGCCAGAATACGTACGCTAACATATATAATATATTCGAAAACTAGCTAAAATAGTTATCATGTAAAAACAATAAAATTTGTTTAACCAATAATATCCCAAGGATAAATTGGAGTTTTGTTAAACTTCCTCTTTACAACTTTCTCAAGTGCGATAAAGACAGCTGGTAATCCACCAGTAGTACCAGCCTCACCAACTCCCCTACTCTTAGCAGGCAAAGCCGATGGAAATTCAACCTCATCAACATTAACCTTAAAGCTAGCTTCAACTGCAGTTGGAACACCGGTATCGGCTATTGAGGAGAATAGTGGATTACCATTCTCGTCATAAGGTGCATGTTCCCACAATACTTGTGATACTCCTTGCAATACTCCACCAATTATTTGCCCCTCAACCTCTTCCTTGACTAGAGCCCTACCAACATCATCAACTGCGTAATAATCTAATATCTTAACAAAGCCCGTCTCTCTATTTACATCTACTACTGCAACATGCGCACCTGGTGAAAATATATCGTCTGATCTATAGAAGACCTCAACCTCAACTCCATTTAATTCTTTTATTGCCTTATCAATTGGCATGTTAATTTTGCTTAATAATTGTTTACACGCTTCAATTACTGCAGAACCTCCAATAGTGCCACCTCTAGAACCAAAACTACCAACTCCCTCCTTTACGCCCTCAGTTGTGTTAGTAATGACCTCAATAATATCCTGTGATATTCCTAAAACCTCGGATGCTAATTTAGAGAACGTATCAGAATAGGCTTGTCCGTGGGGACCAGTTCCTACAAATATCTTAACCTTACCGTTCTCTATCCTAACTCTAGCACCCTCTCCCGGTGATAATCTCACGATGTCGGTAAATATCACTATGGAGACTCCTTTATCCTTGTAAACTTCCTTAGCCTTTCTATAGTACTTCTCAGCAGTATCCAAAACCTCCCTATAACCAGCAGGGTCAATCTTAACTCCTAACGGTGTTACGTATCCGTTATCCCCAAATAAGTTCTTTCTCCTAATTTCTACAGGGTCCATGCCTAACTCCTCAGCCAAATCATCAACAAGAGTCTCATGAATTAGTGCAGCCTCCGGTCTACCAGCGCCCCTGTAGGGACCAGTTGGTGGTTGGTTTGTAAAAACTCCTAACGCTCTAATAGAGGCAAACTTCATCTTATAGGGACCAGTTAATAAACTAGCTATGAATCCCGGAGTTGTGGGGTTAATTGTGTAATTATACGCACCTAAATCGACTGCGACGTAACCCTCTATGCCTAAAATTTCACCTTGCCTAGTTGCATATAGTTTAACATCTGATAATACTCCTCTACCAACAGTTGGGTTTTTCAAGTGTTCATACCTAGTTTCAATCCACTTTACTGGCCTATTCAGCTTCATAGATGCAATTGCTGCTAAGACGTATTCGGGATGCGATGGTACCTTATTTCCAAATCCACCTCCCACATTAGGTGCAGAGTAAACCCTTATCTTTTCGGGCGAAAAATTCAAAGCTTCTCTAAGGTCATTCCTTATCCTAAAGGCAGATTGAAAAGAACCATAAACGTTTAGATGTTCACCATCCCAGTGTACTATAACTCCCTTAGGTTCCATAGGGTTTGAAACTATCCTATTCTGTTTGATTTTCCTACTTACAACAACTTCCGCTTTACTCTTGGCTGATAACTCACCGCCTTCGAGTAATAGATCTACTGAAATGTTCTTCTTAACACCAGGATGTATCTCTTCATCATTATCCATAGCCTTTTCCAGATCGACTACTGGTTTTAATTCTTCGTAATCAATTGTAACCTCCTCAGCAATATCTTCGATCTTATATCTGTCATCAACGACAAACGCTAGAACTGGTTGGCCTACAAAGTTAACCCTTCCATCTGCTAAAACTGGCATTCTGACAATCTTTGATGACTTAGAAATGTTAGGTGGAACTGGGACTGGCATATAGGTTTTTACATCTTCCCACGTTAGGGATAAGAGTGCACTTTCAGGTTTAGATATGCTTCTTATTATCCCCCTCGCAATCTGTGATCTAACTACACCAAGGTAAACTACGTTTTTCGGATTTATATCATCAATGTAACTCCCCTTTCCAATTATTTTAGGAAGATCCTCTTTTATCATCGTTATAAATGTTGGTTAGCTACTTAATAGTTTTTCTTGAAACTTGTACGATGAAACTTGTTTGATGAAGTATATATTTAGCTTTATTACGAGTGATAAGTATGACGAAGTACGTTTCGTTTTATGTGGGAAACGTTAGAAAACTTGGGATAGTAGAGGGAGATAATATATACGAGATACACGATTTCGGAAAGGAAGAACCTAAGGGAAAGACCTATAAGCTAAGTGAAATAGTTTTCGATATTCCCGTACTACCTTCAGCAATAATATGTACTTTAGTTAATACTCCAAGAATGATTGGAGTTAGTAACAAGGAGGAGGCAAGGGAAATGGTTAAAAGTCCTAAATTCTTTTTAAAACTTCCGACTGTTGCTATAGCTCATAAACAACCAATATTATCACTTGAGGATGCGATACGTCCAGAGGTCGAAATAGGGATAGTAATTAAATCAAAGATGAAGGAGGTACCAAAGAGCAAGGTGAAGGATTACATTCTGGGTTATACAGTATTCAACGATATAACCTATCCTCCAGGTATGAAGGAGGATTCGTATTATGCAATGAGACGAGATCCAGCTGATGGTAAAATAAAGAAAATGTTATTTAGGGGTACACACTTCAGAAATAAGGTTAGGGATACTTTTGCACCAATGGGACCGTATCTTGTCACAGATGAAGAGATTGGCGATATTAACTCATTGAAGATGAGGAGTTATTATAATGGTGAATTGGTTCAAGATGGGAATTCTAATGAGTTCATATTCTCTATAGAGGAAATTTTGGAGGAGTTATCAAAAATAGTTACAATTCCACCACTTAGTGTTGTTTCTACTGGAAGTGTTGGCTATATTAACGCTCAAGACGCTTCCGAATTTCACTTAAAGCCAATTGAAAATGCCATAATGGTTGCTGAAATAGAGAAGATAGGTAGATTGGAGAATCCGACAAAAATTATAAAATGAGTTGTTCCTCTCTCTAATGCCATATCAGCAGATTCCAAGTAATCTCCTCAAAAATAAATCTGTAATATTGATAAGTGTTTCTTCCTTTTTAATTGGATAATCTCTACAGTAGGTATATTAACACTTAATCAATAACAGAATTTGCTAAAGTCTTAAATTCTCTCTTCACGTGAGCAAAGAGAGAATAGGGGAACATTGCTATTTAGAAGGTTATTACGCGAAATAAGAACTTAGCCAAACTTATGACCTAAAAGAAGACCTAATATGTTGCTATATGAAGTCTCTATGAGAATCCTTACATTGCCATATAGTTCTAATACTTATTTCTTGGATAGATCAAGATTAGTAGCCATAACTAATACTTGATACTTTCCTTTTCCCTCTCTTCTCCCTACAATGAATGATTAATCTGAACTTGACTTTCTGGTCCTTCTCGCGTAACTCACTATTCGTTTCGTACTTCCCGTTCAATTGATTTTCACATTACAACTAATACTGATTGATATTACTTCAATTGTGAAATAAAGATTATTATGTAGATAAAGTAGAATCTTAAATCTAGTATAATTATACTTACCTTCAGCACATTCCGTTACTTGTTACAATCTCCACAATCTCTTTCCATGTCATTACTGTTTCCTTTTGTATAAATTCTTATGCGAGTAGTTTGTTGTTACCGTTATGCGTCTTTCCAAAGAGTATGCTGCTTTTCTTTTATTCCTTGAGAGGTTAATATGAAAAGTAATCATATCTTGTTTGTTGAATGTCGTTTTTGTGAGCAAAATGAGTATTCCGCTTCTGCTGCAACATTTAGGACTTTGGTTTTGTCATCTTAAATTTTTTCTCGTATACTCAATAGTAGTAATATTATTAATTTTATTACTCTTACAACTTTAATATTCGGAAAATAATTAGTACAAAATTGTCAAGTTGTATCGATATAGTCTATTAATCCACATTTCTATTATTATCTTATATAATTATATAATATCTTAAGTAGTCTTATTTATAAACTTACTAACTATATTTCACTACAAAATTATAGGTCAAATTAAACTTTTTTTATCAGTATTTTAAGTTTATCATTTTTACTGTATACGACGAATTCGTTATTGACAAAATTGGAATCTGGAATGATCTCTACAATATTAGCATCTCTTTTTATGGTAAATGGAATATCGTGACCAGGTACTACCTTATTGGCAAGTTGTAACACTTTTCTAATACTTCTATTAGCTTGGGTAATATCATAATACGCAAAAGATGTTTCGCCACTCTGCGCGTCAACGATGTATTTAATAGCGTCTCCAACGAAAATGGTATCGTTATATATTACACCTAAACTTCCAGCAGTATGGCCTGGCAATAAGATAAACTTCAAGCCATATACTTCCTCATTATCTTTGACTAAAATCATTCTATCCTTTAACAGATCTGGTAGATAAGTAACTGAATAATTATCCGGATTTGTTCTTGTATATTCAACTTCTTCCCTGGTAGTATAAACTTTGGCATTTGGAAATACTAGTGAGTTGAGCGAATGATCATAATGCATATGGGATAAAATAATCCCATCAATATCAGATGGTGACAATCCGTTATCTTTTAATGCTTTTAATAACACTTCCTTATTTCCGAAGTGTCCCGGATCATAAATCAAATATTTATCATCAGCGTTAATTAATATAACATTACAAAAACCTACGAAACCTAAACTAGTAAAAACCGGTACTCCATTAACTAAGATCTTCCAACTCATAACGAAAATTAGTTATCTCATAGTAAAAAGTTTATATTGATCTAATCAGATAAGCCCAACATGGAGTGGATAAAAGTAGGAGTGATAATTCCTTCTTCTAATACTACTGTAGAATATGAATTTAATAGTGTACTTAATCAGATTAGGGAATATAGAATTACCCCTCACTTTTCAAGAATAATGCTGAGAAACGTTACTATAGAGGATTTAGCAGAAATGGAGAAGGAGACAGAAAGGGCTGCTATTGAATTGTCAACGATCTCGCCTCACATTATTTCTTATGCTTGTACCACTGGTAGTCTATTTAAAGGACCAACACATCATGAGGAAATAATCCGAAGAATAGAGAAGACTGCGAAAGTTCCAGCTACTGCTACGTCTGGGTCTGTAATAAATGCGCTGAGGAAATTAGGTGTAAAAAGACTAGTTCTACTCACACCTTATATAGAAGAGGTTAACAAAAAAGAAATAGAGTTCTTATTTAAGAACGATTTTGAAGTAGTTAGAAACGCAGGAATGGGTATCCGTGAGAATATTAGAATAGGCCAAGTGACACCTGAGGAAGTATATAATTTTGCAATAAACGTTCTTAAAGACATTAAGGAGGATTATGAAGGTATTTTTATTTCTTGCACGAATCTTAGAACATTCGAGATTCTCGATAGAATAGAAAGGAAATTAGGAAAACCAGTAATCAGCAGTAACAGTGCTACATTATGGGAAGTACTATATAAACTGAACATTAACATTAAAATAAAAGGGTTAGGGCAATTATTCGAATTAAATTAAAAACCTTAAAAAAAAGTAAAAGGAGTTACAATTACGATAAGGATGAAAGGAAGCCATTAAAAGAGATAAGAGATTAAAGATTATTGATATATCTAAATAAATAAAACATAAATATATGAGGCTCAAATTGTATATAGTGGGAGAATGGTTTCCGAGAAAACTAAGGCTATAGTTGCATCAAGCTTTGGAATGGCACTAGAATGGTATGATTTTTTCATCTACACTTTTGTAGCTACTGTTGTTTCGAAACTATTCTTTCCATCATCTAATCCAATAACTTCACTATTAGCTTTTTACTTAACGTTCTTCATAGGATTTTTAGGTAGACCACTAGGTGGTTTAGTTTTCGGATATATAGGAGACAAACTAGGAAGAAAGTCTTCACTAGTCTTTACTATTTTGCTTACTGGACTTAGCGTATTTTTTGTTGGACTCTTACCAACATATTATCAAATAGGTATATTAGCGCCGATCCTACTCGCTATACTAAGGTTTTTAACGGGTGTGGCGTTAGGCGGTGAATGGGGTGGTGCATTTTCGTTAACATCGGAATACGTAAATCCAAACAGAAGAGGGTTATATTCAGGTATTCTTCAAGCAACGGTATCTATTGCCAATTTGCTAGCAACTGGTATAATCTTTGTTATAATCGCAATAATGGGACAAACTGGGTTTGATAACTTCGGATGGAGAATATTATTCTACACTGGGCTATTTATTGCAATAATAGGATTAATAATAAGACTTAGAATTGAAGATTCACCGGTATTTAGAAAATTAAGAGAGGAGCGAAAAGTAGTAAGAAATCCAATCACTGAAGCATTTAGAAATTATTGGAAATTAATAGTTGCAAATCTATTTATAGTTGGGGTTATTAATGGAGCTTGGTATTATACAAATTTCGCATATTCCATAAGCTATGCTACAACTATAGCCCAACGTTTTAATATGCCTCATCTTTCCCTTCAAGTAATAAATTTCGCTATACTCATTGTATCAGTAGTAGGCATATTTGCCTCGATATTTTTTGGATATTTATCCGACCTTATTGGAAGAAGGACGCAAATCATAATAAATGCCATAATAGGTATAGTACTAGCTTATCCATACTACTATTTATTACTTCAAGGTAATGAATTAGCGGCAATCAGTGCAATAATTCTTGGTGGATTATTAATATACTATTTTTCGGGTGCAATAACGCCAGCGTTTCTTGTTGAATCATACCCGCCAACTGTCAGATATACTGCAATATCATTTACATATCAAATAGGTGTTGGATTCATAGGGGGTCTTACACCGTTTATCTTGACTTATTTAGTTGGCGTGACTAACAACATATTCTCTCCAGTTTACTTTACAATCGCAACTGGTTTAATCGTTCTAATACTCGCACTGTCTCTTAAGGAAACTAAAGGAAAAATTTATGAAGGAGAAGAGATACTAAAACAAGAATATTAGCTCAAAAATAAATATATCTTTTTTTATCTTATTACCAATATCATAGAACTAATTATTTATACATACTTGATACTAAATAATGAAGTACATTATACAGTGCCTCTTTTTTGGATAAATCTTAAAAGTTAAGCTAGCTAGTATCACTTGGTGAAGAGAACTCCCCAGCCTGAACGGTGAGGAGTCCTTTAAGCGCTGAGTTTTTAAGCGGAAATATATCTTTATTATGTAATGTTAAAGGTAATCGAAATCAATGGGTATCCGATAATGATTTATGAAAAAGACGGTGAAGAGCACAAATACCTAGCGGGTTGTCCTCATAAGCAAAGGCCAATAACTGCTGAAGGATATAAAATTGATGGGGATTACATAGTTTGTCCATTTCATAATGCAGTATTCTCACTTATCACGGGTGAATTAATGAAACCACCAAATTCCAAAACACCTTGTCCGACCGATTGTAGATTAATAAGGGTCAAGATAATAAATGGGGAAGTAACTTTTGAGGATAAACCATTTATACCTAAAATGAAGGGTAAATAAGTATGGAATGTAAGGTTGCAATAGATATTGGTGGAACTTTCACTGACTTCATTATCTTATCTAATGACGGAGACATTAAGACAGTAAAAGTCCTAACTAACCCTAAGGATCCTGGGCAAGTAATTAAGGATATACTAAGCACTCTGAATTGCAATGTAAATGAGATAGCTCACGCTACTACTCTTGCAACGAACACGCTACTAGGACAAGAAAACTTGACAATACCAAAAACTGCCTTATTGATTACAAAAGGATTTAGAGATATTATTGAAATAGGTAGACAGAATAGACCCAGACTTTACGATCTGTATTTTGAAAAACCAAGACAGCTAGTCCCAAGGGATTTAAGATTTGAAATTAATGAGAGAGTTGATGCTGAAGGTAATATAATGAAGGAAGTAGATCAAGATGAAATAGAAAGAGTTGTTAAGAAACTTTTAAATGAAAATGTACTATCTATTGCAGTAAGTTTTCTGCACTCCTATCTGAATCCAAAAAATGAGCTGATTACTGAAAACGTATTAAAGAAGTACTTCAAATACATCTCAGTATCGGCTAAGATAGCACCAGAACCAAGGGAATATGAGAGATCTTCCACCGCTGTAGTTAACGCAGTACTAATGCCATTAGTATCTGCATATCTTGAAAAATTACAAGTCTCTTTGCCAACTGAAAACTTTTACATTATGTCTAGTTCAGGGGGATTAATTGATATTAAAGAAGCTTCTGAAAAGCCAGTACAACTGATCGAATCTGGACCAGCAGCTGGTGTAATAGCTTCAGCTAGTTTCTTACCTAATGAGAGTTTAATAACCTTTGACATGGGTGGTACTACTGCTAAAGCTGGTGTCGTAATTAATGGAAATTTCGAAATGAGTACTGAATACGAAGTTGGAGGAGAAGTACATCACGGAAGGTTGGTTAAGGGTAGTGGATATCCGATAAGATTCCCATTTGTAGATTTAGCGGAAGTATCTGCAGGCGGAGGTACAATAATATGGAGAGATGAGGCTAATGCCTTAAAGGTTGGACCCATAAGTGCTGGCGCTGATCCCGGACCAATTTCTTACGGCAAAGGAGGAAACAGACCCACCATAGCTGATGCAAATTTGATTTTAGGAAGATTAGGAACTGAACTAATTGGTGGCAATCTAAAATTAGACAAAGAGAGTGCAATAAGAGGAATGAGTAAGCTCGGTGATCCATATGAGGTAAGTAGGAACGCTTTAGAATTGATTAACCTAGAGATGGCTAGAGCAATAAGGCTAGTTACAGTGGAGAGGGGATTAGATCCATCAAACTTCTCCTTAATAGCCTTTGGAGGTGCTGGTCCACAACATGCACTATACTTAGCTGAGGAGATTGGGATAGAAAAGGTTATAATATCGCCTCATCCAGGATTATTCAGTGCATTGGGACTATTACTGGCTGATTGGCGTTTTGAAGTTAGGAAATCATATCCTAAAGATCTTGAGAGTGAATTTAAGCAATTGGAAAAGGAGCTATACGAGAAGTTAAAGGGAAACGTCGATTACTTCTTGAGATTTGCAGATGTGAGGTATGAGGGACAAGGATGGGAATTAACAATTCCAGTAAATAACGTTTATGAAGTTAGGAAAGTGTTTGAAGAGAAACATCTAGCTACTTACGGTTTCGTGATGAAGGATAGGGAGATAGAGGTTGTTACAATAAGAGTTTTCGCTATCAAGAAGAGACCATTACCTAGAATAAAGGTAACTTTTGGAAATTGGGATAAGCCAAAGGAGGTTAGAAAAGTAATGATTAATGACGATTGGGTAAATGTCAACGTTTATGTCAGGGAAAAGTTGCCTAAAGGCTTTAGAATAAGGGGACCAGCAATAATTGAGGAATACAGTTCTACTATAGTTATAAAGGATGGTTGGAATGCAACTATAGATGACTCAATAGTATTGGTGAGAGAATGACGAGTTGGGAAATAATTTACAAAGCCTCGGAGTTCATCGCTGAGGAAATGGGCGTTATGCTTAAGAGATCAGCAATGTCACCGAACATTAGGGAGAGGATGGATCATAGCTGTGCAATAACAGACGCTGAGGGTAATATTGTAGCCCAAGCTGAGCATATACCAGTTCACCTAGGCTCATTTAGTATTGGAGTTAAGAACACGTTGAACTTAATAGGTGAGCTAGAAGAGGGTGATATGGTTATTTTAAACGATCCTTATATATCCGGTACTCACTTGAATGACGTAATGGTTTTGGCACCAGTTTACTATAATGGCAAGTTGGTAGGATATGTGGTAAATAAAGCGCATCATGTTGATGTAGGTGGACCAATGCCGGGTAGTCTTAATCCATATGCAACCACAATTTATGAGGAGGGCTTCGTAATACCCCCAGTGAGGTTAATGAGAAAAGGGCAAATAAATAATGAGATTGTTGATATAATTAAGCAGAACTTTAAGGTACCTGAAGTATCAATAGGTGATTTGAATGCACAAATCTCGGCAAACCTTAACGGTATAGCTAGGATTAAGCAAATGTTTGATAAGTACAGATATGATAACGTTCTTAGCGCGTGGAATACGTCTATGGAATACGGAAAGAAACTAGGACTATCTGAGATTTCAAAATGGGGTAATGGTGTAGGCGAGGATGAGGATTATTTAGAGATAGGTGACGAGCTAAAGAAGATAAGACTAAAGATTAAGATTGATGAAGATGGTATTTACGCTGATTTCACTGGAACTGATACCCAGATTGAGGGACCTTTAAATGCAGTATACGGAGTTACGTTTTCCGCTGTTAGTTTCGCAATAAGATCATTAATAGGCAAGGACATTCCTACAAATGAGGGCTTTTACAGTCTGATTAAGGTTAATGCACCTAAAGGTACGATCGTTGATCCCAATAAGCCAGGAGCAGTTGGTGGTGGTAATGTTGAGACCTCACAGAGAATCGCTGATGTTACCTTTAAGGCATTATCTCACCTTATTAGTGTTCCAGCTGCTGGTTCAGGTACTATGATGAATGTGATGATGGGTGGTATTTACAAAGGTAAGTATTGGGCATATTATGAGACGATAGGTGGTGGTACTGGAGCAAGGCCGAATAAGGATGGAGTATCTGGAGTGCAAGTTAATATGACTAATACTTTAAATACTCCTATTGAGATTGCTGAGAGATATTATCCATTAATGTTCACAATGTATAGGATTAGGGAAGGGAGTGGTGGGAATGGTAAATATAAAGGCGGAGATGGGATAATTAGAGCATTTAAGGTCTTAGAGAAGACTAGGTTATCAATTATGGCTGAGAGGTTTAAAGTTCCTCCTTGGGGCTTAAAAGGTGGTGAAAGCGGAAAACCGGGAAAGGTCACGATAATAAGAAGTAACGGTATAAAGGAGGAAATGCCTAGTAAGTTCTCAACAATTTTAAATAAGGATGATGAAGTGATTATTGAAACTCCAGGCGGTGGGGGATATTATACTTCTAATGAGAATTGGAGAAGATCATAATTATTTTTTAGTGTTTCACGGTGATGGGAAAAGCTTTTAGGTATAAGAAAAGCTTTCATTTAATACTATGTTTCTAGATGATATTTTTGGACAACCCATTTCTTTCACAATGCTTATGGGGATTGCAGGGATATCGATAGCGTCATACTATAGTAGATTAACCATAATATCACTATCCTCATTTGGAGTGTCAGTAGTATTATTAGCAGTGTTAATCTCCTTTTTTATCCTCAATTTGAAGCGAATAAAATACGAAATCGTTGACTTTCTGGCTATTATCTCCGGACTTACCTTATTTATTGGAAGACTGAGGCTATTCTATCCTTCACTCTTTTATCTGGTTCCCTTAGGAATATTATCGATCTTTTACCCTATAATAACGTATAAGGTGCTTAGGTCTTTAAAACAAGTCTCGTTTAAGTACCACTTACTAGGAGTTTCAATTACGCTTCTCTCAATTGAACTACGTAGTTACCTACCTATCTTGTCTTTTATATTCGTAGTCGTCGGCATTTTAATGTACTTCACGGTAACTTCTCTTCTATTAAAGAGGATGATTAGGGAGAAGGATGTAATTAAGGTCATAGATGGTTCGACGTGGATTCAAATGGGATTACCCGCGTTGTTATCTTTTGCGATTAGCCCCTTTTCTAAGGTAGTGAGTTTAACTCTTTAGTATTTGGCTCTATCGTTACTACCTCTAGTAATACTAGCTAGTATAATTAAACTAATTTTTATTGAGATTTCAATAAGGCAATTTCATCCATCCCTATGGTCAATAATATTTCCTCAGGCTGTTTTTTCGACCGATACGTTTAATTTAATAAGGGTACATATTCTCGCTTTACCTATCTTATACCAAATCTCCTTATTTGTGTTGTTTTCAGCGTTATCTCTATTTCTACTATTTCTTTCCATTGCAATCTTTTCCGTTATAAGTTAATAGCTTCCTATTCTTGATTATCTTTTCTTTCCACATACCTCATAAAGAGAAATATACTTAATGCCCATAGAATGGATAGAAATAACATTATATCTCCTATTACGTAATCTCCTACTATCTCTAATCCAATGCCAAGGGAGGCTAAAAAGATAACTCCAGATACTATGTACACTAGTTCCTCAAAATCCGGTTTTTCCATATTTTTAATTTTAGTTTTAGGGCTTATAAAAACAAATTATTAATCAGTATGATTTTAACAATCTCCTCTTCTTTTTGATATATCTTGATAAAAGATACAAGTCTATTACAATGGTTATAATCATAGGCCAATACCATATCATTCCATAACCTACAACTTTACCTAGGTTGAATGAAAGACCATATCCGCTTATCCAACTATCAAAACTCATAACAAGTCTTCTGAAATCTTCCTTTTGCCTTATCACTCTAGCCATGAATATTCCAATTAACATCCCAGTTATCACAGCTGGTGAGGTGACTACAGCGTAGTAGATTACTTGGGAGCTAAAAACTCCTAAAGTAATGTAAGCACTAAAAGTTGTAATACTCTCTACTACTCTAAGTAGTGCTATAGCGAACTTAAACTCCTCTTTTGCCAACCCTTGATTATTAATTATAAGGGCTAAGGGTGGTCCACTTATTGTTGATACCCCATATAGGACACCTACTGGAAAGGTTACTAAATATCCGACTTTTTTCCACTTATCTAAACTTATCTCCTTTCTAAAACCACTAGCTTGTAGTAGGATCAATGGTATAAGTAAGCTATATACTATCACCTTTATCGCTGCTTCGTTTACGGAAATTTTTAGAACATATGCTCCTATTAAAGATCCTATAATTATTCCAGGGACTCCGTAAATGGTAATTGTTAGGGATTTTTTAGTATAATTCCTAAAATTTAATAGAATATTAGCAACATTCTGAAAAATTTCTATAAAGTTTAATACTGGAGAGATTTGTCTATTGGTATACCTTATGAGCAGTAACGGCGTTGCCGTGGCTGAAAATCCATATGCAAAGGCACCACTAGGTATGGAGGCGACGAAGAGAATTACTGACAAATAAATTAAGTCTAACATTAATCCTCAACCTTCAGACTTTTTATAACTTCCAACAAAGCTTCCTTGGGTTCAATCTTCTTTTCCGTAATTATCCTTAATATCTCGTTTTTGAAACTCTTAGGTAGAAGTTCTATCGACTTCGTAGTTGAAGAATCAACTTTCGCATTTGGAAACAACTTAACTATCTCTTCTACTATCTCTTGTTCCACATCTATCTCTATACGCTTCATCCCTCCCAATACTTCCTTTGCATAATTCAACCCTAACTCCTCTAATTTTCTACTCACTTCCTCACTAAGCCAAATGTAGATTTTCATTTCCATTCACTCCAATATACTCCGTCTCTTCTCCAAGTATTCCTCTGTTACAAAAGGACTCCCAAACCCATATTCCTTTGCTGCTTTCATTAAAACATCATATACTTCTGGCCTCATTACCATCTTAGTCGGCTTTACCTCATCTAATATAATACTCCTTATTAAACTACCACTGAACTCCTGTTTCTCATCCTTGTGATCACAAAGTATCTCATTCTCTATACTCCCGCATCTTGGACAATAATAGTTTTCCCTTAAAAATATCGGCTTTATTAACAACTTGTCCTCATTAATGTAATCAAATATTTGGTGCGCCTCATAAGGCGAATAGTAATTCCCAACTCCAGCGTGATCTCTACCAAAGACGTGATGAGTACATCCTAAATTACTCCTAATTATAGCGTGAAGTAAAGCCTCTCTAGGTCCAGCATACCTCATATCCCATAGGGTAAATGAAAGCAAGTGTACTTTCTTACTTATGTAACCGTATTTAGATAGTGCATCATGAGTTAAAATAATAGCCTCATCTATGTAATCGCCTATCCTCTTCTCCCCTATCACAACATTTACTAGAATACCCGTTCTAGGTTCATCAACTTTTTGATTCTCATTTGCAGCAAACCATGCGAATTTCATTAAGTATTCATGACCAGTATGAGGAACGTTCCTAGTCTGGAATGCAACTATCTTTTTCCAACCTTTCTTCTCAAAAATTACCCTATGCATTTTAGGAGTTAACCAGAATTCCGAATATGGTGAAGTGAATTGTGGTTCCCTAATAAGCCAAACATCTCCCGCTAAGAAAGTGTCTGCGTAGCTTAATGTCCTTTTCACTCCAGGGTGCTTAATGTCTTTAGTCTTGTAGACTTTCTCTGCCATTTTCACCTTATCGTATTTGAAGATTTCTTTTATTTCCATGATTGCCAGTGGTTTTCCTAAATAAGTTATCCCTATAATATCTCCCTCCTTGATGTTCTCATTTTGATCGTAATCAAATACTATTGGTATTGGCCATAACACGTCGTTTGGTAATCTCATCTTTTCCACAACGGAATCTACTTCTTCGTAATTCATAAAACCCTTTAATGGAGATAAGAAACCATAAGCTATACTTACTATCTCATGGGCCAACTGTCTTTTTACTTGAATTTCTTGCAGTTCTTCAAAGTCTGGAACCCTTTTTATTCTCTCAACTATCTCAACCTTGCCGTGCCCTATTAGGTTCACAGTCTTAATCTTGTTAAGGGTAAGCTTATATATTTAGCTATTTGTGCAAATTTTGCACATATCGAAACACTAAAGTATTAATATTTTACTTGATTATTATGATGCTTAGCAAAGAGGAGTTAGACTCTCTGAACAAATGGTTTGAAGATAGGGAACCTCTAGAAGTAATAAAATGGGGAATTGAGAAATTTCATCCTAAAATAGTCCTAGCATGTAGTCTTCAAGCTGAAGATTTGGTAATATTGGACATGTTGAGTAAGGTGGTTGAAAACCCAAGGGTTTTCATAATAGATACTGGCAGACTTCATCAAGAGAGTTATGATTTAATAGAAGAGATAAACAAAAAATACAACATAGATTTGCGGATATATTTTCCAGACTATAAAGAGGTGGAAGCTCTAGTTAATAAACATGGTATAAATCTGTTTTATAAAAGCGTTGAACTTAGAAAAGCATGCTGTGAAGTGAGGAAAGTTTTACCCCTCAAGAGAGCGTTAGAGGGAATGCATGCTTGGATAACTGGGCTAAGAAGAGAGCAAAACTTTACGAGAGGAGGAATAAAGAAAATAGAAATTGATGAGGTTAATGGAGGTATATTTAAGTTAAACCCCTTGGCTAACTGGACATGGGAACAAGTATGGGAGTATATAAAGAAAAACAACGTACCTTACAATAAACTCTACGATAAGGGCTATAAGAGTATAGGATGTGTACCATGTACTAGACCAGTGAAACCTTGGGAGCATCCAAGAGCTGGTAGATGGTGGTGGGAGCAGAATAGTGATAAGGAATGTGGGCTTCATTATAGAGAGGTGAAGTGAAGATTCCCATAGAGCCCAATTTTAGAACTGATCCCAACGATTACAGTGAGGAAGAGAAAGTAAAGTTGAAAACTAAGGGATTAACTGAAGATACAATAGGAATATATTCGTCGTTTCACGACTTAACTAGAGACGATCTTGAGAAGGAAGTATCTTTGATAGCCAAAAGTTTCGGAATATACATGGAATTTAATAGGGACAAGATGAAATCAAATGGAGTCAAAGATTGGATTTACATGGTAAGGCTACCAATTCCCGGAGGAGGTCCAATAAGACCTAATCAATGGAGAATTTTAGATGATATTTCGAACAAGTATACGATATCAGATGCATATACTGGAAATCCTTTACCTTCTCTAAAACTAACCACGAGACAGGCTATTCAATTTCACCATGTGAAGAAAAAGGATTTACCTAACCTTATTAGAGAGATTGCGGAATCCGGATTTCTCACCATAAATGGCTGTGGTGATAATATAAGGAATACTATAGCTTGTCCACTCTCTAGGTACTGGATTTTTGACGCAAATTCACTGGCTAGAAAAATTGCCAATTACTTTAGATTACCTTTAGATTTGTATCTTCAAGTCTTTGAAATACCTCTAACAGAAAATATACAATTTGAAAGAGAATCTTTCAAATATAGTGAAAATCTTTTACCAAGAAAGTTTAAGATCGCCATAGTAGGGGTTTTAAGAACAATTAATGGAAAGTACATAATTGATAACTGTGTTGAAGTCAGAGCCAATGATATAGGCATAGCACCTTTAATAAATGACGACAAAGTAGTAGGTTATCAAATATACGTTGGCGGATCAATGGGTGAGAATAACTCTTATCCCACTTTTTCAGCTCTTGGACTTCCAATTGGTACTGTGGTAAATGATGGGGAGTTATTGAGAGTATTGGATGCAATTGTGAGAATACAGGAGGAGTGGGGAGATAGGAAGAATAGGCATTGGGCTAGGTTTAAGTACGTTGTATATAAGATGGGATTGGAGTGGTTGAGGGATAGAGTGAGAGAATACTCTGGAATACAGTTGGGAAAAATAGCTAACGTAAACCTTACGCATAGGGAATTGCATTTAGGATGGATAGATTTAGGTGATAATAAGTGGGCCTACGGTATTTTCGTTGAAAACGGTAGGCTGATAGATGGCAAAAACGGTAGGATAAAAAGTATGGTCAGATATATTGCAGATAACTTTGATAACGTGATGTTTTATATAACTCCAAATCAACATCTGTTAATTACTGAAATAGACCAGTCTCAGAAGGAGAAAATCGAGGCGATACTAAAGGAGTTCAATTACGGCTTTAGAGACGGTAAACCATATTCCAATTTAAGAATTAACTCAATAGCATGTGTAGGATTTCCAACATGTAAATTATCCTTTACTGACTCTGAAAGATTCCTTCCAGGTCTAATTGACGAGTTGGAGAGAAGAGGTTGGAAAGATATTCAAATCTCAATAGGATTGTCTGGTTGTGTAGCTCAGTGTTCAAGACCTGCTCTTCATCCCATAAGTTGGGTAGGTAGTGGTTATGAGCTTTACATGTTGAAGATAGGTGGAGGGAATGGGAGTTTAGGAGAACCATTAATTGACTGGGATGAAAATTCTATTTACCTATATCAAGTTCCGTCCAATAGGTTAGCTGATGTGACTGAAGCATTATTTGAATTATACGAGAAAAACAAGGATTTAAGTGAAGACCCCGGTGAGGTATTCAGATTACTAGGTAATAAGAAGATAATTGAGTGGTTGAAGAGTCACGAAAAGACTAAAGACCTTATGAAACCTCATAAGTTTGATAGAAAGATTGAGGGTTATAGGGAATATCACAATTTGTTACAAAAACGTTTAGAGGAGGTGAATGCGTACGGGTAAGGTAGTTTTAGTAGGTGCTGGCCCCGGTGATCCCGAACTAATAACATTAAAGGGTATTAAATATTTACAAATGGCTGATGTAATTGTTTACGATAAGTTAGTGTCCAGAGAACTTATTAATTACGCTAAGCCGTCCAGCATTGCGATACTCCTTAGTAACGATGATACTGAAGTTGATTTGTTGAGAAAGTACGCTTTGGAAAATAAACTAGTAATAAGACTAAAGAATGGAGATCCTTACATATTTGGAAGAGGTGGAAAAATTTGTCAAGAGTTAATTAAAGACGGTATAGAGTGCGAGGTAGTACCTGGAGTTTCATCAGTTAACTCAGTTCCTGCATACGCTGGAATTCCGCTTACTTTTAACGGAATCTCAGATATGATAACAATCGTAAGTGCTGTCTCACAAGGTGGGAAACTCTTTGACTTTCAAAAAATTCCAGATTATGGTACTCTAGTAGTTTTAATGGGAGGTAAAAGATTAGAGGAGGTGAGTAAAGGATTGATGATTAAGAGAGATTCTTCAGAAGATGTAGCAGTTATAGAGAGGGGAACTTATCTGGATCAGAAGGTATACGTCAATAAATTAGGGAAGATAGCTGAAATTGGTAATAATCTAGCTACTCCTTCCATGCTGGTCTTAGGAAACGTTGTGAGATTAAGAGAGATTTTATGGAAATTTAGTTGATTATTTGTTTAGAAACTCCTTTATTCTTATTTTTAAATTTTTTGTTAAGTGCCAAATTTGCACATATGAATAGATATATAACTTACGGATAAAGAAAAATAATTAAGGGGAGTGAAAAATGAGTCAAGTACAAGAACAACAAGTAATAGTAGATAATAAGTGGGTGTTAGATCATTTAAAAGATGAGAGAGTTAGAATAGTGGAAGTAGACTATGATCCAAATACTGCTTATAATGTATGGCATATTCCCGGAGCAGTTCTTATAAGGTGGAGAGAAGACTTAAGACATCCAGTCTTAAGGGACTTCATAGAACCTAGTCAGTTTGAGAAGTTAATGGAGTCAAAGGGAATAAGTAATAACACAACTATAGTGCTATATGGTGATTATAATAACTGGTTTGCAGTTTATGCATTCTGGTTGTTTAAGTCTTACGGTCATGACGATGTTAGAATTTTAAATGGCGGTAGAACTAAATGGGCTAAGGAGAATTTACCTACAGAACAAGGAGCAAAAGAACCTCAATACCCTAAAGGTAGTTATAAGGTTAAGAAGGTAGATTGGGGTAGTCATAGGGCTTTCTTCTGGGAAGTTCTTCAGAAGATAACTAAGGGTGAAGTCGGTAAAACTACTATACTAGTTGACGTTAGGTCTCCCAAAGAGTACACAGGTGAAATTAGAGCTCCTCCAGAATATGCTGATGAACAAACTCAAGTAGGTGGGCATATACCAGGAGCAGTGAGTTTTCCATGGGCTCAAGCTGTTAACCCAGATACTGGTGAGTTCAAGTCTATAGAGGAGTTAAGAAGATTGGTTGAGAGCGCTGGTATAACTCCGGACAAGGAGATAATTACGTATTGTAGAATAGGAGAGAGAGCTTCGCATACTTGGTTCGTTCTAAAGTACCTATTGGGATATCCAGCTGTTAGAGTATATGATGGCTCTTGGGCAGAATGGGGAAATATCGTAGGAGCTCCCGTGAAGAAAGGAGCTGAACCATGAAGATCATAGAGAAAGTTAAACTAGATAAATTGGACTCTTGTGGATCCAGAAGCCCATTATCGATAATGCTAGATGTGATTAGGAAAATTAAAGAGTGTGATGAAGGTGTTGAAATTTTAATTAATGACTATGATTGGCTACTAAGCCTAAAATACGTTCTGAAAATTAATGACCTTAAAATGAAAATTGAGGAAAAGGGTAAGGAAGATAATTTTTTAAAGTTAGAGGTATCAAGGGATTGTACATAAATTTAATATTTTTTATATAAACTTTTTTCTACATAAAGTTTAAATTATCCCATTAACAGTATTTAACTATGAAAAGATTAGTCGTAGTAGGAGGAGGAAATGCAGGGACGTTAATAGCAAATCTGCTAGCAGGAAAATTAGAAATCATAGTAATAGAACCAAATGAATACCACACTTATCAACCTGGATTAGTAGATTACATTACTGGGGAGGTTGATGAGACTAAAATACAAATGCCTAATAGGTCATTGTTAAAACCATCAGTAAAAATAGTAAAGAGTAAAGCTACTAAAATAATACCAGAAAATAGAGCTGTAGTAACCGAAGACGGAAAAGTATATGAGGGCGATTATTTAGTAATAGCAACAGGAGGTCAAAATAAACACATATATAATTTAAGGGGATACCATGGAATTGATGAAGCTAGGGCAATTAGAAATGATGTTATAAATCCGAAAGGAAAGAACTTCGTTATTGGATCACTTCCCGGAATAATAAAGTGTCCAGCTGCTCCATGGGAATTATCCTTTTTGATAAAGAGGAAATACCCAGATGCTAATGTTAATGTAATAGTTCCAGCTAAACAACCACCACCATTACAAGTTCCAATGTCAAATATATTCAATAAGAAGGCTAACGAATTAGGAATAAAAGTCTACAAAGGTTTTGTAATACAAGAGGTAAATCATAACGAGAAATACGTAGTATCAACTGAGGGGGAAAAGATTCCTTTTGATCATTTGATCATAGATACGCCTATCTCAACTGGCTTTAGTGAGTTAGCTGATAAGTCTGGATTAATTCCAGTTGATAAGAACAATTTAACTTATAAGGATGGTGTCTTCGTGGTCGGTGATGCCAATAATACCCCAACACCTAAAACCGGTGCGGCTGCACATTTTCAAGCTGAGGTTGTTGCAAATAATATACTAGCTGAGATAGAGGGAAATAGGAATAAAGAGAGTTACGACGGTACTGCAATGTGTGCTGTTTACTCAGGGGCAAATGAAGGTATATTAGTTTGGTTAAACTACGAGAAGAGCAAGGTCTTAGGGCCTACATTAGTTTATCGGTATATGAAAAAAGCGTTTACTAGCTTATATTGGGCCAGTTTAAGTGGTGGAGTGGACTTTATGCTAAAGCCTTTAGTTGAGTCCATTCGGAAGAATTAAACATCAACCTCTATCCAACCACCATTGTCTCTTATTTGATATGTTTTTAATCCCAATTTTTCCTTTGGAGCATCTGGGGCAACATATGGTGGTTCTAGCATCTGACCAGTCCTTAGATCAAATAGCGCATGGTGGCAATAACACTTTACAGTAAGTTTTTCTTCATCTAGTTGACCTAAGATACACCTTGCGTGAGAACACACTGCATCCATAGCGTACAACGTTCCCTTGATATTAGCTATAAAAATGACTTTGTCCTCTACCTTAACTGCTGCGCTTTTCGCTTTTTCTAAGGCTTTTGCAGATATGGTTCTTTTCCAGACCATAAGTCTAACGTACAAATATAACTTATATTCTTTAATTTGATAAAGTTTAAATCATCATTATAAATAAAAATGAGTTATAAGATTATCATATCTTTTTTACATTCTTCCTAAAGCCTCCCTTAAGCCTCTCAAGTTGACTTCTACTTGCTTCCTAAGAATCTCTCCGCCTATACCTCCAATATCAATCTCATCGATATTCACAATCTCTTTACCCAACATCTGCTCTAAGTGTTTATCTAATACGTTAGGACTTACAAGTCCGCCGTGAGCTAAGCCTATCACCTTTGGCTTTAAGGAAATTTGTAATCTTAAACTGTTAACGTAATTGTCGTAGTCTAACGGTGGTGGTGTTGTTGGTATCACGATACCGTTAAAGTATGCTCCCCCACTATCTCCCGTAAATAGAATATCATCGCTGATAACGGAAATGTGGTGTTTAGCATGGCCTGGGGTATAAATTATCTTCAAAGTCTTTCCATCTCCAAGATCAATTACCTCTCCACCCTCAACTTCCACTACTCTATCTGGATCTATTTTTGTAAACTCTCCGTATACGTAATAAAGATCTCCCAATACCTTCTCTGAGCTCTCGTTCAATCTCTTTACACCATCGTCAGTTGTCAAATACTTTTTAAAACCACTTTTTATCATGACTTTAGCATTCTTATACCTCTCTAAAATTTCTGGTAATAGTCCAATATGATCTATATGAATATGTGTTAATATTATTAAATCAAGTTTATCTAGGAACGAGGAGTCCATTATTGAGTTCGTAACACCAGCATCTATCAATACGTTAAATTTTTCTCCGCAGACTACGTAAACAGTTGCAAGTTCAGGGAACTCAGGAGGACCAGCTGGTATTGCGTGTAAACCTCTACATGGCATAATTACTGTATGTAAAGCTAATTTATAACACTGTTTGAGACCTCAAAGATGCGTTGCTCTAAAACGATAAAAAGATCATAAGTTAGTATAGTATGGTAGGGCTACGTGACAACTTAACTTGATACTTACTTAATCGACGGTTAAGGATGATAGAAATAATATCTCATCATTGAAAGTCTATTCAATGCTGACCGATAGAAACTTTTATCTGGTTTTTTCTTAACTATTTAACTACTTAAAACGCTTAGGTTTTTGCTAAACTTTTCAACTATAATTTGAAGTGTCACCATTTTCTGCAAAGTCTTTAATACTTCACTTGGAAAAAGTCTTCCCAATAATCCGATATTGACATTCATTGAGCATAAAACTAATAACTCTGAATAATCCTCGTTTATTTTCTTTACTCTAAATCCTAATTCGTATATTATATTATCTGAAGTAAAATTATATTTTATTAAATCTATATCTGGCTTAGGTCCTTCTAGTTTACCTACAATACTTCTCTTAAATATCAGTCCACTTCTTTGTCTAGTAAAAGGCAAATATAGAATTCCCTTATCTTGAACTGGGGTAATTAGGTTAGAAAGGGCAAATATTATGTTGGGATTTCTAATGATATTATAAAGACTATCGTTCTTTATTTTCAATCTAATGGAATCAGAATAATTGAATCTGTGCTAATTCCTTCTTCTTATATATCTTTTGAAGCCATCTAGATTGTCAAAATCTGTCTCACAACATCTATATTTTTGACCCATAATTAATAATTGATTCAAAGTATTATAAACCTTACTGACAAAATAAAGATATGTTATATAAATTTCTATATATTGTTTTTCGATAATCAATCAATTGATTGTTATTTAAACTCATACTCGTAGATTATCATAACGTCAGCAGACTTATCTATATTCCTCGCCGCAGCAATATATTTCCTAGCCATTTCTATATTATCTGCGTAACCTTGAGTTACACAAGCGTAATTACCAAAAAATGGTATTCCAATAAACTGTATCCACCATAAAAAGTTGAAATATAACGAAGTCAAGAACACTGTGGGGTCATTCCCAAGTATTGAAAAGGAAATTAACCCTACTTGATCCAAATACGAGATTACTGCAAGGACTAACAACGATGTCCACAATACGATAGCGTTGACCCTAAACCACCAACTAATCTTACTAGTTAGTGTTTTTCTTCCTATTTTGGAACTGCGATTAAATGATTTAAGAGAGTTAAAGAACGTTCCTTGTAACATGTAAGGAGCTGTACACGTTACTGAGCATATCTGCCTAGAGCCAAATAACGCTGATAGCACTGCCGTTACTACATAAGTTCCAATAATGCCGGTTAGCAATACGGAAGGGGATACAGGGCCATAAGTACCTAATCCACTATACCACATGTATGGGATATTCTGAATTTTATTGGAAATAGGAGAGAAAGATGGTAAATAAAGGCTATATATCCAGTAAGCAACTATCATTAACATCAACCTTATCTTATTTTCTAGTTTTCTTTCCTCGATAATCCTATAAAACGAAAGGATACCTAACCATATACCTATTATAATATAAAACCAAGGTGTTGAAGTAACTCCAGTTAAAATATTGTAAAGTGTATATGTTAAATTAGAACTTAGGACCTCACTAAACGTTAGAACTCCTAGAGTTAGATTTACATCTATCCCTAAAAACCACATCAATATGAAAGTTAATAATATGAGAGTAAAGGTCAGTTTGGAGTTTTTAAGATAATTGTCTTCAATAGATTTTTGACTGAATTTTAGATCTAAAAATTGACCATATTGATGAAAATCAACAAACTTATCTCAAAGAGGGATAAATTATCCATGACATAGTAGTAAAGGAGAGATATTTCAAATATTAGAAAGATAATTATTAGCTCTAATCCTAACCCTATCTCTTGCCTCTGGTTAAATCTATTCTTGTATAAATGGTTGTGATACATCAAACCTACATAATAGGAGATTAACAACGAGGATAGTAGATCAGCATAAACTTGGTTAACATAAATCAGAATAGCTGAAAAAGGATAAAGTACTGAGAAAAAGATTATGGCGTTAAACGTGATTTTTTTCATCTGCTTCCGGCTAGATAATATAAGGTATAGATTTGCTATAAGAAAGAAACCTAAAGAGTAATAATAAAAAATTTCTATACGCATTTTTTCTCCCCTTCTATTATATATTCTAAACTATAACTTTGTACATTTTCATTATCCATAGTCGTATAGACACTGAAATTTTGTTGAGGATCATATGAATAATCTTGGGTGAAGTGAGAGCATACACTTAAAGGCTTGTCTCCGTCAACCATACAAATATATTTAGTTATTAAATTAGCTTGATAGTAAATTTGCTTATAAATTGGACTATTAGGATTATGCAGTTGCTCTACTACATAAGTCCAGTTTTTACCAGACAATAATTTCGGATTTATCGTAGTCCCAACTTGGTAGTAACATCCTATAATTAAAAAGGGAATAGATAAGTTCCCATATTTTTCCCACATGGAATAAACCGTAGTCGGAACCTTATCTAAATACTGACCTTGCCTATTTTCATACTCAATTCCTACGAATGAAATATAAGGACTACTATAACTAGCATTGGCAAAAGTGAAAGTGGGTACGTTTGGATATACGTCGATTGAGCTAGATAGCATGAATTGAAGATTTGAAAAATTACCGAATCTTAGAAGGGCTATTATTAAAGCCCATCTTTCAGCCCCGCAATATGGACACCACTCCGCTCCAACAAAAATTACCGTTGGTTTATCATTAGAAGAGAAATTATAAGGGAGAATATCTAAATTAGTTTCGGTTACTGATATATTATATCCTTGACCACTCAATTGAACTAACTGCGTGTATAAATCTGAAGGAATTGATCTACCTATTAATGAAGAAATCTCCGGTAATTTACTAGTGTTCATGAGGGAAATTGCTATAGCAGTTACGACTAATGAAATAAAGAAAACAATAACTATTATTCTAATAATCTGTTTGTATCTCATATATTAGTTCCAATTAAGATTACTCTTTTAATATGCGTTAGAATTTTTCGAACACATCTTTAAAGATGTAAATCTAGAATCGTTAGCTAGGTTAAAAAAATGAAAAACATAAAAAGAGCTGTATCTAATGCAGTTTTCGCAGGAGTAACAATAGTTTTAGTAATAATAGCAGCTGTAGGATTTGCATTGTACTTTACTAAACCTACTACTCCTTCAATACCCACAACTTCCGTATCTAGTATAACCGTGACCTCCACTACTACAAGTACAACTACATCAATAGCCACCTCTACTACAACTCAAACTGCAACACAGACTACAACTCAGACATTTACAACAACTCTAACAAGGCCTATAACTGTTAACGCTAGTGGAGCCTTCTATAACGGCCAAGTAATAACTTTCCTATATACTGCCCAATTTGAATGCACCCCTCCCGCTACCACATTCTTCCCTAATGCCGTTAATCAAAGCAAAGTTGCAATGGGTTGTGAAGTAGGTGCTGGCAATATATCAGCATTTCCAAAGGGGGCTGCTCCAGTATTCGTACTAGTACCAGCATTTGCGGGACTATCCATATTTGGCGTTACTAAACTAGGCGCTACCCCACAAGGATTCCCTACGTTTACATATAATAACGTAACATACACGATATTAACACAATGTGGTGCTGCTCTTACTGAAACTGCTTGTCCAGATCACATGAGCCTAATATACTCTCCAGCATTTACTGTGGTTGAGCAGTACTTAGGGATTAAAAACGGTGTATTCGGATTGCCTGAGGGCGTATTACCAACTCCTGCTCATAGTCACTTAGTGACATTCGCTACTAACACCTCAATACCATGGTATATAGTCGTAGTTTTAGTATTCGATCCCAACATATTCCCTAATCCAATAACTGGCCAATGCCAAGCCATAGTTCCATCTAATGTATCTAATCCCACAGAAAACTGCTTAAACAACATACAAGCGCTAGAGAGAGCAATGAGTACTTATGATAGTGCTGTATCTGCTGCCAATGCAAATAATCCAATATGGCAAGCATTAGGAAAGCCTGGGGTAGAGGTTGTAGTACCGGGAATTACTTCACCATCTCAGTTATTTAATACTACTAACTCCAATATGGTTCTTTACTTCAGTGATCCTGCAGTTTATCCATATCCAATCTAATCTTAAGGCAGAAATTTTTTATTTTTTCTCGTTTCTTCAAATCTTTTTTAGCTAATCCATCCAGTAGAGCTCATAAGGTGATAGTTCTTTTGAGTTACAAAAGTCACAATATTCGGCGTCTTCTTCATTTATACTTCCACAAATCATACAAACCTTGTAAGTTCCACCAATTCTGTAACCCGATTTTACAATAAAATTCCTTATTAGTCTTATATTTTTGTGTCGAGTTAAAAATTTAAATAGCAACTTATCGCCATATATTATGACGAACTTTCCGAAAGAGGCCTTATCGTAAATACCAATTATTAAATTTTTATCCTTTAGACTGAACTCAAATTTATCTCTCCTTAAAAGAGCGTTTTTTACTAAAATTCTTTCGTTAATAATTAGAAAACTATAAGTTTCTAGAAGCAAAATTAGTATAAGGAGTATTAAGGACATAAGATAAACCATAAAACCAGTTAATAGTGGGAGCATAATATCTACCTTTTTGACAATTATTGAAAACACGGAGTAGCTGAACAGGGAAACTCCTACTAACATAAAACCAAGGTGAAAAGCCATAATAGAGGGATGGAATTCAATTAGGGATAAGATCTTAATTATCTCCCTCTCCATAAGAATTAATGTGCCTACTCAAAATTAAAAGAAAATTGGTCTAGGCTAAACTCTATTGATAAACATTTAAATACCTAACAATATTTTACTTATTCATGGAAAAGAAGATATTAGGATGGACGAACGAGAAGATATCCCCATTAATTTTAGGTTCCTGGGAATTTGGCACACCTTCAATAATTGATGAGACCAATGCTATGAAAACTATTCAAAAGGCAATAGAGGTAGGAGTCAACGCCATAGACACTGCAGAATCTTATGGAAATGGTCTTTCAGAAACAATTATTGGAAAAGCCATAAGCAAATTCAAGAGGGAAGATTTATTCATAATAACTAAAGTATCAATAGACCACCTAAGATATGATGATGTTTTAAGAGCTTGTGAGGGAAGTTTAAGAAGACTTAATACTTCATACATAGACCTATACCTTGTCCATTGGCCTAATCATTACGTTCCAATAAGGGAAACCGCTAAGGCAATGGAGAGACTATTCAGCGAAGGGAAAATTAGATATATTGGCCTAAGCAACTTTTCCCTTCCCCTATTGAGAGAATTTAGGGAACATCTATCTAAGACGGACGTTGCAGCAAATGAATTACACTATAACGTTTTATTCAGAGATGTTGAAAAGGAGGTTCTGCCTTACATGTTAAAGGAAAATATTCCCTTGTTAGCATATGACGCTTTAGGACTGGGTTATCTGATAGGGAGAAAAGAGATCAGAAATGAGTATAAATGGTACGTTCTCGCTAGGGAAGCTTACGTTAAAAACTTAGAACCACTTGTGGAGGAAATATTTTCAATTGCTAAGGAATTAGGCAAAACTTCCGCTCAAGTAGTTCTAAATTGGTTAGTCAGTAAGGATAACGTATTTGCAATTTTCAATACTACCAAAGAAGATCACCTTAAGGAGAATTTAGGTAGCCTAGGATGGTCATTAAGAGATAGTGACTTGAGGAGATTAGATGAAGCAGTAAAGAAAGTCGTAATAGATTATTTTGCAAGGTAATTCAAACCTTTTTATTTGACATATTACTTTTTTATCTTATATTACTCGAATAGTTTATGGGTAGTCTATTTGAAAAAGATCCAGAATTAAAGAGACTCTATGAGAAAGGGCTTGAAGTTAGGAAAAAAGTCATGGGAAAAGAATACGTGGAAAAATCGCTAAGTCAAGCTACAGACTTCAATAGGGAACTTCAAGAAATGGTGACAATTTTCGCGTGGGGTTTAATATGGACTAGAGACGATGTCATCCCAAGGAAGATAAGAAGTTTAATAAACATTGGAATATTAAGCGCTCTAAATAGGCAAAACGAACTTAAATTGCATGTTAAGGGTGCCATAAGAAACGGTTGTACTGAGGAGGAAATAAAGGAAGTATTATTACACGTTGGAGTGTATTGTGGTCTACCTGCAGCCATGGAGAGCTTTAGAATAGCACAAGAGGCTATTAAGGAGCTTAGGGAAGAGGAAAAAAAGAAAGAATAAAACATAAAGACAGTTAAAAAGAAAGTAGAGGTTTGGGTTAGTATGGATCTAACAATTAGAAAAAATGGCACTATTCCTTTTACTAAAGGTGATCCAAGATTTTTCACTGGGAATGTAATAATTGAACAAGTGCATGATTCAGAAGAACCGTCTAGAGTTACTTCCGCTATTGTAACATTTGAGCCAGGTGCGAGAACAAATTGGCACTATCATCCATTAGGACAGTTATTAATAGTTATCTACGGAACGGGGTTAATTCAAACTTGGGGTAACCCTCCTAGAAAAATAAAGGCAGGAGATGTCATATGGACTCCGCCTAATGTAAAACATTGGCATGGTGCTACGGCAACGACTGGAATGACTCATATAGCTATACAAGAGAAACTGAACGGTAAGACAGCGGAATGGCTTGAAAAAGTCAGTGATAAGGAGTACGAAGAAGCACAGTCTGCTTCTGAGTGAAAACTATTTATTTGACGCATTCTTCATTAATTAAAAGTTAGCTGCCAAACTTTTTATAATATAAAAGTTTATATTTTAAGAGAGAGATATGTTAAATCTGGAGGTGAGTTAAAAGACGTATGATGTAGTATTAACTTCTGATAGGGGTACATTTACGGATTATGGTGGGATAGCTCCATTAGGTTATGTAGCTTGTTTACCTTATAGATTAGTTCCGAGATTTTTCATGGATAAGATATTCACGCCTCCAATCCCTACAGATAAAGAGGGTAAAGCCATAGTAGCACCTTATCCTCTTAGGAAAGTTGAAGCTGTTTTGGCGAGAAGTGGATTTAACGTAATAGTTACAACTCCAGAAAAACTAGAGAAGGTTGTAACTAGTAAGGGAACTAAGGTAATTGGTATTAATGTTCATGACCCGAGAGGTATAGAACCAGTTAGTGCTAAATTGAGCATGATTTTTGGAGGAGGAGAGACGTGGACTGCTAAATTCTTTGACGAATTAGGTGAAATAGTAAGCAGGTTAAAGGAAAAATATCATCTTAAAGTTGTAATAGGAGGTGCAGGTTCTTGGCAATTTGAAAAAGATCCTCCAAGTTGGGCAGATGTAATATTTTTGGGACATGCTGAAGTCGACTTCCCAGAAGTGGTTAAGAGATTAGAGGAAGGAGAAGCATTACCCAAGATAATAAGGGGAAAATACCCTAGGAAATTGGAGGATATTCCACCAATTATTAGCCCAGCTAGAGGTGGTGAAGTTCAAATTACTAGGGGATGTCCTAGAGGCTGTTGGTTCTGTTCAGTAACTCCGGATACATTCATTTCTTTCCCAATAGACTACATAATGAAAGAGGTACAAGTTAATATGAAAGCTGGAATTAAGGATGTTAGTCTAATAACTGATGACATGTTACTATATGGAACTAAAAGGCTTAATGAGGTTAATCATGATGCCATAATAAGGTTATACACTGAGTTGAAGAGAGCTGGAGTGGACTATATAAATTTTGCCCATATTTCCGCCGCACCAGTCAAGTTAAGTCCTAAGACTGTTAAGGCTATGAGTGAGATAGCTGAATGGAATGAGGAAAGGGCTGTTTCTCCAGTGGTAGGACTTGAGACTGGAAGTGAAAAAATATTTAATAAGTATATGAAAATGAAGGCATTTCCATGGAACTACACTCATTGGAAGGATTTAATAGTCGAAGCAACTGCAATAATGAACGAAAGTTACATCTTCCCTTGTTATACGATGACAATAGGATATCCAGAAGAGACTGACAAAGACGTAGAGGATTCAATAAAGTTAGTAGAATACATCATAGATCATGAACCAATTGCATGGATATTCCCATTGCCAGTTATACCAATGGGATTATCTAAAATTAGGGATAATCCTTTACCTGCATTAGAGAGATTACCATCTAGATATTGGGATTTGTTATATCTCTCATGGAAATATGATTTGAAGATTACTAGAAGACTTGGAAATGCAATAGCGTATACTAGTAAGAATCCATTCATAAGATCAATTGTAACGTATATGATCGATAAAGTGTTTAACACTATAGAGTGGTATTTTGAAAGACTTAAGGAAACTAAAGGAAAGTCAGCCTTAGAGTATAAAGACCTAAATCTAGATACTACTTATGGCGTTATTTGGTCAATATTTCAACTATTCAAACTAGCTTTCTCTTCTTCCTCACTAAGTAAGTGAATGATTCGGGAAAAAATAATTTCAACTTTTAGTATAGATTTTTTCTAGAACTGCTTTGTTTTCAGAATTTGACTTAATCCTAATAATATAAGATAAGCACCAAGCAATCCGATAGAACTAACAAACATCTCTGAAAATATTTCAATCGGTTCACTATGTGCAATACCAATTATAAACGCAACTAAAACCCACGTTAAAATCAATGTTCCTCCCCTCTTCATGGTTCTATTATTATAGATATTACTGGCCCCTAGGTATCCTAGTCCTATTAAAAATACTCCCGCCAGTGACACCAAATCTCCACCTATCACAATTCTACCAGCTATAGGGATAACACCTTGTTGTGACTTAATTAGGATAAGAGCTATTAAGCCAGCTAAGACTAATATGTAGCCTACTACTGCAATAGTACCTCCAAGCGTTCCTTTATTTAACCGCTTTCCAGAAGTGGTCAGTAATTTAAATCCCTCTCTTATTCTTAATAAAGAGAGTATAAATATGGGCAATAAAACTGCCTCAGTAATTAAGGCAATCTCCGCGTAAACCCCTGAACGGGCTAGCATGCTATTAATTGTTAGAGGTAAATGAAACACTGAGATTAATATTAGGAAAATTACAGCTGACATTAGAATGTCTAGGATGGAATAAATTAAGAAATAGTTAGCTCCTTTCCTAATATCTTCTAATCCTACTTTCTCGGTATTTTATTGTGGCATAATAAAGTTAGTTTTTCTATATAAAAAACTTTTCTATTATGCTTTTTTAATTAATTGCTATAATAAGAAATTAATGACGCGGTTTTTAGGAACTCACCTATTATTGGAAAAAGGCATACCAGACCAGAGCTTTAATGGATGCTTAAAAAATTGAAACTAATTAGAGAAAAAGGTATTTAATTAGCTAATTTAATAGTAACATATGAGTTCGTGTGAGATCTTTCCATTAATTTCAAAGTTAAGTGCCGAAGGGAAGCGCTTTGCAATAGTTTCAATTTATAAGGGAAATAGACTAGAGAGAACTTTAGTATCAGATGGAAAAGTACTCCTTGGAAGTCTAGATAAAGAAGTAATTGGACTTGCAATGGAAGCATTGGAAAAGGGTGAAGTTATTCAAAAGGATATAGAAGGTGGAAAATTAGTCATTGAACCGATAGAACCTAGACCGGGTATTATCGTAGTGGGATCTGGTATTATTGCTAAGTTTATAGCCAAATTAGCTGTAGATATGGGTTATTACGTTGCAGTAGTGGGTTCTGGAGACGTTAAGGAAGAGGACTTCCCTGGAGTTTACGCCATCTCAAATGATCTCAGCCTACTAGAACAAATGGTAGACGAGGATTCAATTGTAATTGTAGCAAATGAGGGAGGTAAACCGTATGATATAGATGCATTATATATTGCAATGAAAAACAAGGCTAGATTTGTGGGACTATTAGCTAGTCAAAAGAGAGCAGCTTTAATGATTTCACTACTAATGAAGAGAAATATTCCATTAGAGGAAATTAAGAAAAAACTACACTCTCCACTAGGTTTAGATATTGGTTCAAAGACTTCAGAGGAGATAGCTTTGAGCATATTATCTGAGGTGGTTATGGAACTTAGGGGAGGTACGGGGAAAAGATTACAAGAAGTGAAGAATCCTTATCTTCTACTAGACGATGCTTTAGCTGGAAAGATTGAGGATAAATGTATGTTTGTACCTAAGTCTTTAAGTCAACAGTGAATATATTAACAATCAATTCCTTTTTTAACACATGAAAGCAGCAATTCTTACACAGTTTAATTCGCCTTTTATCATAGGGAATGCTGAGCCTAAAGGTGTAGGAGTTAAAGTAAATGTAGCGTATACTGGAATATGTGGAAGAGATTTAGTTATATGGAAGGGCGGATTTAAAAACCTCAAATTACCCTTAATCTTAGGACATGAAATAGTAGGCTACTATAAGGGAAAACCAGTTGCAGTTTATCCAAACTTAAATTGTGGAAGCTGTGAGTACTGCAAAAGCGGGAAGGAGAATCTGTGTGATAATGCTAGAATTTTGGGAGAAGGGGAGATAACTGGAGGATACGCTGAGGAGATTATTGTTCCGGAAAGGAACATTATACCCTTACCAGATGATAAACTTGAAAAATATGCTGCTACGATGGACCCTATAGCCACTGCAATTCACGCGACCAAGCTTGCAAATTTAAATAAAGATAGTAAAGTTTTAGTAACTGGTGCAGGTGGAGGAGTAGGTATTCATCTTATTCAATACTTGAAACTTTTAGGTATATCAAACGTTTACGGGCTATCCTCTAAAGGTGAAAGGTTACGAGAATTGGGAGTAGCACCCATTAGTGATATAAAAGGTGAAAAGTTTGATGTTGTCTTCGAACTAGTAGGTTCTAAAACTATAAACGATTCTCTAAGGGCATTAAAAAAGGAGGGTACCCTAGTTTTGATTGGAAATACTGAGGGTGAGCCAATAACACTGTTAAGACCTGCGATGACTATAATGAGACAGCATAAAATTATAGGTTCAGCGTCCTATACTAAGTCAGAATACGAGGAAGCCATTAAATTGGTGGGAGAAGGTAAAATTAAAGCTATATATGAGATCTACGAACTAGAAAGGATAAATGAGGCATATAGGAAAATGATGGAGAGAAAGATTCTTGGAAGAGCTGTATTAAAGGTAATATAACCTTCTTCGTACATGTAGTTCTTATAAGGTGTTAACCTTAATATTATATTTTTGCGTTGTTTTTTCTCTGTTTTCACAGAATCAATACATTAGTTTCTGAGATAATTATATGTAAAAATATAGGCTGAAATAAAACATAATGATAGAAAGAGTTATAATCAGTCTAGTTGGTCATTAGAATATATGGTCTTACCTTTCAGTAGTGTGGAAGCATTTTCTATAAACATTTCTGAAAAACATGAATTATTTAGGAGAGCAGTAAGAGAATTCATGGAAAGGGATGTTGCGCCATACGTAGAAAAGGGTGAAAAAGAAGGTACGGTACCGAAGGAAGTATTGGAAAAGGCTAAGGATATTGGTCTATATGGTGTTGCGGTACCAGAACAGTACGGTGGACAAGGTGGAGATACGTTAATGACAGCAATAGCACAAGAGGAAATATCAAGAGTTTGGGCTTCACTGTCTACGAGAATATCTGTTGGAGGTCTATTCATGACTCCAATATTGCTTTTCGGTAATGAAGAACAGAAGAAAAAGTACGTTACTCCAGTGGCTAGGGGAGATAAAGTCGCAGCTTTTGCTAATACTGAACCAGCAGCTGGATCAGACGTTGCAGGAATACAGACAGTAGCTAAAAAGATAAATGGTAAATACGTTATTAATGGTAGGAAGATCTTTATCACTAATGGTGGAATAGCTGATTACTACATAGTTACAGCTAGGACGTCACCACCAGAGCCTAATGCTAGATGGAAAGGAATATCAATGTTTATAGTAGAAAGAGAATGGAAAGGAGTTAAGGTATTAAACAGAATTGAGACTATGGGATTAAGAGCTTCAAACACTGCTGAGTTAGCCTTTGAAGATGTTGAAGTCCCTGCAGAAAATCTATTGGGAGAAGAGGGTAATGGATTCAAGTACGCAATGGCGACTTTCGATAGAACAAGGGTTGGTGTTGCTGCTCAAGGAGTTGGTGTTGCTCAAGCTGCTTTAGAGAGAATGGTTGCATATTCGACTCAGAGGTTTGCTTTCCAAAGTCCATTAATAGGATTTCAAATGGTTCAAGAAAAGATAGCCGAATCATTAACTGAAGTAAATACTGCAAGATTACTTACATACTGGGCAGCCAGTTTATTTGACCGTGGTCTTGAGAATGAGGCTATAGTAGCAGCCTCAATGGCAAAATTATACGCTACAGATATCGCAGAGAAGGTCGCGATTAGGGCTATAACTGTTCATGGAGGATATGGTGTAGCTACTTCTACTGGTGTCGAGAGATTGTTAAGAGATGTCGAAGTAATGAGAATATATGAAGGGGCCAACGATATTCAGAAACTTGTTATATTAAGGGAAACTGCGAGAAGACTCCTCGGAATCAAGATGTAAAATTTTTTATAGATGTTTTTCTAAGTATTATAACATGAATAGCGAATATTACGAATACCAATTAACAATAGATAAGATATTAGATTCTGGTTCTAGAAGTTTTCCAGATAGAGAAATAGTTTACAGAGATATTAGAAGATACACATTTAGATCTTTCGCTAATTCTGTAAGAAGATTTGCAAACGGATTAAGAAAGATAGGAGTTAAGAAAGGAGAAAAGATAGGAGTTATAGATTGGGATACTGATGTCTACATGCACAACTATTACGCAATACCAATGATAGGTGGAGTGCTACATACAGTGAATATCAGATATCCCTTAGAGTTAATAGCTAAGACCATATTACATGCAGAGGATAAGTATTTAGTAGTAAGAGATGAGTTCCTTCCACTTATAGAAAAGGCGAAGGGAATAATGCCAGTAGGGATAAAAATAATATCCTACAGTGATTCTAAGGAAAAAGTGAGAAGCTCATTAAATACGATAGATTTTTGGGAATTGATTGAATCAAATGAGCCATTAGAAGAGGAAATTAACGTTAATGAAAACGATATGGCAACGATTTTTTACACTTCTGGTACTACAGGTGAGCCAAAGGGCGTATGGTTTAACCATAGGAAGATAGTATTACATGCTATGAGTGTAAGCTTGGTTGGAGCTAGACCTCCCTTAAGTTTGACCTCAAACGATGTATATATGATCCTAGTTCCTATGTTTCACGTTCACGCCTGGGGATATCCATATGTGGCACTAATGGCTGGAGTTAAATACGTATTGCCAGGTAAATACGATTACAGTTTTATACTAAAGTTAATGGATAAGGAGAACGTAACTTATTCAGCAATGGTACCAACTATACTGTACCTATTACTAACGAATCCCGATGCTCCTAAGTATCTCCATGTATTTAAGAGGTGGAAGGTCACAATAGGAGGTTCAGCATTACCGGAGGGATTAGCTAAAAAGGCTAAAGAGTTGGGTATTACAGTAATAGGAGGATATGGTCTATCTGAAACTTGTCCAGTATTGTCAGTTGGTTACTACAACTCAGAAGTTGAAGGACTAGATGAAAATACAAAATTCATGGAGCAAATATCTGCTGGGGCACCCATTCCCTTAGTCCAAATTAAAATTATAGATCCGGCTACTGGAAAAGAAAAGGAGACTGGCAAGATAGGGGAAATAGTAGTTAGAGCACCGTGGTTAACCCAAGAGTATTATAAGGATCCAGAAAAGACTAAGGCCTTATGGAAAGGTGGATGGTTGCATACTGGTGACTTAGCCTATATGGATCAGTACGGATATATACATATAGTTGATAGAGAGAAGGATGCCATAAAGAGCGGTGGTGAATTCATTCCTTCGCTACTCTTAGAAAACGCCATATCGTTACATCCTAAGGTATCTCAAGTTGCAGTAGTTGGAGTTAAAGACGAGAAATGGGGAGAAAGGCCAGTTGCATTCATAGTTCCAAAAGAGCAAGTGTCTGAGGAGGAAATAAAGCAATTCTTACTGAAACTCGCTGAAGAGGGTAAAATCCAGAAGTGGTGGATTCCAGATAAGATCATATTCATAAGTTCTATGCCTCTAACTTCAACCAATAAGATAGATAAAAAGGTACTTAGAGACATGACACAAACTAAATAAACTATCAAGCGGTAGATTAAATTATGAGAAATGTAGCAATTATCGGGACTGGACACACCAAATTCGGAGTAAGGACAGATGTTAATTTACAAGAACTGGCATGGGAAGCTGTTAAACAAGCGTTAGAGGAGGCAAATCTAGAACAAAACGAGATCCAATACTTCGTAGTTGGCAATGTAGGGAATTGGAGTTCAGAAGAATTACCAGCAGTAATCGTAGGGGAATATTGTAACCTAACACCAAAAGGGACCATGAGAGTTGAGGCAGCGTGTTCTACTGGAAGTGCAGCTATAAGAGATGCATATCTGGCAATTAAATCTGGTGAAGTTGATATCGCATTAGTCGTGGGAGTAGAGCAAATGCATCAAGCACCTAATCCTCAAGTAGTTGAACTAATTGGTAGAGCTGGAGGTTATTTCTGGGAATTTGAGAACTTCGGACTAACCTTCCCGGGGTATTATGCACTTCACGCCTCAGCGTATATGGCTAAGTATGGTATGAAGGAGGAAGATTTAGGAAAGATTGCAATTAAGAATCATTATTATGGGGCTAGAAACCCTTATGCGCAATTTCAAAAGGAAATAACCATGGAGGAATATTTGAAGTCTAAACCAGTTGCTTATCCATTAAAGCTTTTGGACTCTTCTCCAATTACTGATGGTGCTGCTGCAATAGTTTTAGCATCTGAGGAAGTTGCTAGAAAGATAACTGATTCTCCCGTATGGATAGTATCACAAGGAGTTGCTAGTGGTACTGCAAACTTGAGTAGGAGAACTGACTTCACACATATAGAAGCAGCGCAGATTGCTGCACAACAGGCATATAAGAAAGCTGGAATAGAATTCGATAACGCGTGGAAGAACTTCGACGTAGCAGATGTACACGACTGCTTCACAATAGCGGAAATAATGGCATATGAAGATTTGGGATTTGCAAAAAGAGGTGAGGGGTATCTATTGGCAAGAGAAGAACAAACATATATCGGTGGAAAAATACCAGTAAACGTTGATGGAGGGTTAAAAGCAAAAGGGCATCCAATAGGGGCAACTGGAGTAAGCATGGCAGTCTCAATAGCTCGACAATTGCTATACAGAGCCCATAAGGGAACACAAGTAGAGGTAAGAAACGGAATGGGGATAACGCATAACGTAGGAGGAACTGGTCATTACGCATACGTAACAATATACTCAACTAGGAGGCCATCTAAATGAGTTTAAACGAAATAAGAGATAAGATGCAAAAGGAAATCTCGCAATCTTTGACAATACTTGATAATGTAATAAAGACCACAAAATTGCCAATAGTGAATGAACAAAAGACTAATAACCCTCTCTGGATAGACGTAAGGGAAATAGACTTAAGGTATCAGGTTCCAGTTAAAAAGATAATCAAGTTCTTTGAAGGATTAAGGGAAGGTAAAGTTCTAGCCACGAAATGCCCCAAATGTGGTTCAGTATATTTTCCCCCTCAGGATGACTGTCCAAAGTGTAAAATCTCCAATTTAGATTGGATCGAAATGCCTAAGGAAGGCGAAATCGTAGCGTATACTATAATTAACGTTAAACCTCCGTCCTTCTCACACTATCAAGATTACGTAGTTGGCATAGCTAGAATGAGTAATGGGGTAAATGTTCTAAGCTGGGTAAGGGCTAAAGAAGTTAAAGTTGGAATGAAAGTTAGACTCGAAGTTGTGGAGAGGAAACCAGAAGGTTATCTGACTTATGAATTAGTGCCAATGGGCTGAAGTTTCATGATAAGAAGCGTTTTAGTTATTGGATCAGGTACAATGGGGCATGGAATTGCAGAAGTTTCAGCTATTGCTGGATATAATGTTTACTTGAGTGATATTTCAAAAGATATACTGGATAATGCAATGCAGAAAATTAGATGGAGTTTAGAAAAGTTATATGAAAAGGGTAACTTAAAGGAAAGTGTAGAAAACGTTTTGGGAAGAATTAAGACTATAATAGGGTTGCCAAATGAGTTAAGAGAAATAGACATCTCGATAGAAGCAATTCCAGAGAAATTGGATTTAAAGAGGCAACTATTTTCTAAGCTTGAAGAACTCTTACCTAACAGCGCAATACTAGCTACTAATACTAGTAGCTTACCAATTACGGAAATTGCCATGGCTGTAAAAAGGCAAGAAAGGGTTATAGGAACGCACTTCTTTAATCCCCCAGTGTTAATGCAGTTAGTGGAGATAATAAGGGGAAGTAAAACTTCTGACGAGACAGTTAAACAGACTTATGAGTTTATTAAATCCCTCGGAAAGAGACCAATAATAGTTAATAAGGACGTACCTGGTTTTGTCGTAAATAGGATATTATTAAGAATAATCACCACAGCTTGCATGTTGATCGAAAATGGAGTTTGTGATTACACTACAGTTGACGCAGTTGCTAGATATAAGTTAGGATTTCCGATGGGAGTTTTTGAGCTTGTAGATTATACTGGAGTAGATGTTAACTATTACGTAAGTTCTGCAATGATTGAAAGAGGATTTAAGGCCTATCCATGCAGGACATTAGAGGAGATGAGCAAAAAGGGATATCTTGGTGTAAAGACTGGAAAAGGCTTCTATACTTATCCATCAAATAAGTACATCAAGCCTAATTTACCTCCACAACTCGCTGAGAAGTTAAATCCATTGTACATAATTGCCCCCGCAATAATTGAGGCAAATTGGATGGTTAAAAACGGAGTTGCAAGTAGGGAAGATATTGATCTGGGTGTCAGATTAGGACTAAGTTTTCCTAAAGGTATTTTCGATTACGAAAGAGAGTACGGAAGAGAAAACGTAGTTAAAGCCTTAGAGGAGTTGAAGAAGATTTCAAATATGGAAGAGTATTTATCCGAATAAAAAAGCTAAATTTTTTTAACGAATTCGCAATATATTTCTCTGAAGCCCATTTTTCTATAAAATGAGATCGCTATTAAATTTCTAGATGGAAATTCAGCTCCTATTATTTCTATTCCTTTATTTTTCAACTCATTTATTATGAAATTTACTATCTCGTTACCTACTCCCTGCCTTCTATACGAAGGATGTACGTAAAATTCCCTAATTAATGCTTCTTTTTCCGGTACGTAAAATAGCCTATCTATTATTAAGACCCTTGCTGCTCCAACTACCCTACCTTGATCTTCCGCAACCACTATCATCTCATTTGTATCTTCGAGACTTTTCTCTAACACCTTGTTAATTCTTTCCTCCAGGTTTTCTGGTGTCAATAGTAGAGGATCAAACTCACTATTTAATCTATACATTCTACTGAAAAAATCTATTAAAGTTTTGACGTCCTCTCTAGAAGCCCTTCTTATGGTGACCATGTGGATATCACCAGATTCATTATTTTCCTAGCCCTTAATATTCTCTCCTTAGCAATCTCTCTAAACTCTTCTTTACTCTTTTTAACTCTAGCTAATCCTAATTCAACAGCCTTACTTGCGACTGCTGCAGCTTCCTCATAAAATGCCTCCCATTCGTCCATTCTAGGTATTATGTAGTTCTCATTTATCCCCTTATCCCTAGCGTATTTTGCAAGAGCCTCTGATGCGGCAATTATCATCTCGTCTGTTATCGCCTTAGCCCTACTATCTAAAACTCCTCTAAATATTGCTGGAAATATTAAGGAGTTATTTACTTGATTAGGAAAATCGCTCCTGCCTGTTGCAACAATTTTCGCTCCAGCCTCCTTAGCTTCTTGTGGCCATATCTCCGGAACTGGATTAGCTAAGGCAAAGACTATTGCGTCCTTATTCATTAAACTTATCCATTCCTTCTTTATTACATTTGGGCCCGGAGTAGAGGCTGCAACTACAGCATCAGCGCCATTAAACGCATCCTTTATTTCTTTAGCTTCCCATTTATTTGTTTTTATAGCTAATTCATACTTCCATTTATGATATAACATTAAGTGATCAACATCTTCTCTATCAGCATACAGCGGGCCCTTGCTATCAATCATTACCATGTTTTCATATTTGAAACCATATTTAGCTAAAATTCTAGCGGCTGCAATATTTGATGCTCCAGCACCGTAGAATACTACTTTACTTTCCTTAGGGTCCTTATTGGTTAAGATCATTGCGTTAATCAACCCAGCTAGGATAGCCGCTGCAGTACCTTGTTGATCATCATGCCACACTGGAATATTTAATATTGATTGTAGTTTTTCTAGAATATAGAAACATTTTGGTGACTCAATGTCTTCAAGATTAATTCCACCAAAAGACGTTTCTAAGGCCTTTACAACATTTGTGAACTCATCTGCATTCTTAACATTAATTGGTAAAGGTACTGCATCAACGCCTCCCAAGTATTTGAATAATAATGCCTTCCCTTCCATTACCGGCATTGCAGCTGTTGGACCAATATTTCCCAAACCCAAAACTCTTGTTCCATCTGTTACTACTGCTATTGTGTTCCATCTGCTAGTTAACTCAAAACTTTTGTCCGGATCCTTATAAATTGCCTTGGATACTTCAGCCACACCTGGAGTATAAATAAGTGCGAAATCGTTATAAGAGGTAATGGGAATTTTCGGATATATCTCGATTTTTCCTTCGTACTTCCTTGACAATTCTACAGGATCAACCATGAAAAAATATATCATAAAACAAATTTATAAATGAATACGCTCACTTTTGTTAGGTAACTTTAAAGTTTACTCCCAAATGGTTAGTGTGTGAAAATATTAAAATACCTATTACCTTATGTAATGGTAACGTCATTTAACTACTACTTTGCAAAGGATGCAATAACGTTTTCATCCCCAATCTCTTTCAATCTCATTAGGTATGTTATATCTTCTATTATATTTTTGTCAATTAGTAGAGGAAAAATAATCTTTAACAGAGATGTGATACAATTGGCAGTTTTCACTACAGTATCATCATTATTATGGGCCTACGGCTTAATTTACGTTAGCCCAGCTGAGTCAGCAGTCCTAAGCTATACAATGCCCTTGTTTTCAATACCTATTTCCTTATTTATATTATTAGAAAGACCTACACTACTTGAGATTGTTGGAGTAATTATAGGTTTCTCAGGGGTAATCTTATACGGTTTACCACTAGTTCACGGCCTTACGCTATTTGGATCAATTCTAACAATTATTAATGCCTTATTTTGGGGATTATTTACGGTTTACTACAGAAAATTAAGGGAATACGATTCTATAACAGTGAATGTGAGCCAATTTACGATAGGAAGTATAATTCTAGCATTGCTACTCCCAATCGACTATAACATCGATACAAACCAAGAATTTTATGTGGGCATTGCATATACATCAACTTTAGGTGGTGCCATTTCATTCTTCCTTTGGAACATGATGGTTAAGGTGGAGAAGATACCTAAGGTTACAGTTCTTAGTTTCTCAGTGCCTATTCTAACCACTCTTGTGGAGTATCTACTGTTTCACGTTATACCTTTTCCTATACAATTGTTCGGAATTTTCTTGATGTTTTTGGGAATTTTAATCTCCAGATCAAGAACATTATTAAGTTAAACTTTTTAATGTGACTTTAAAAAATAAAAGTATGGCAAAAGTCCTCTTCTTAATAATGTCTGGAGACGAGAAGTTCGATTTAGCAATGAGGATGGCTTATAACTCAGTTAAAAATAAGAGATATGAAGACGTTAAAGTTATATACTTCGGACCAAGTCAGAAGAAATTAACGCAATTAGATGGGGATATGAAGAACATGTTCCAAGAACTACTTCAAAACAAAATTATAGATTCAGCTTGCATAGGAGTTGCACAAGCAATGAACATAAAGCCTCATTTAGAGAATTTAGGAGTGTCATTATTACCAGCTGGTGAGAGAGTATCCTATTACGTTAATCAAGGCTATGAGGTAATAACATTTTGAACATATGGTTAGCAGGTGCTGGAATAGCAATTTTACAAACACTTATAGGAAATATAATCGTTTTTTATAACTATCCTTCTCTATTGTTACTTCACGTGTTAGTTGCCATTGTACTTTTAGCAATAACGAGCTATGGTTATTTTAAGGTAAAACTACCAGTAGAAAAGAGAATTCTTGCCGGAAATATTGGATTAATTGTGATTACTGGTGCATTAGGTTATCTATATACGGGAGTGTTCTCATGCAGTCATCTTATTCGATATATTATAGTAAAATTATATCAGATTATCTCTAATATACTGTACTGCCCTCAAGTAGATCTCGTTTAAGGGCGTTATCTCTCTTGAGAACACGTGAGGATACATAACGTTCAACAAGGCTAAACTGTAATCCACCATCCTCTGACTCCTATTAACCCTAGTATCCCTAGCTAACCTTGCAAGATGAGACCTACACCAAGAATTATGGCTCTCCACAATGTAAGTGTACCTCTTGCTCGCCACGCGTTTATCAAGAACTTGATAAACACAGTAGTGATCAGTATAATTTACCCCACTCCTAGGTAACCAGCTCAAGAGGAGACGGAAAGTCCCATAACTCTATCCCCAAACTCGTAAAAAGGTACCCCATCAGAAAGAGCAGTCCAAATCCAGAGATCCGCTCTAACCTTCCCATGCCTAACACGAAGATAAGTCCAGAACTCGTCAAACACTGTAGACTTGGCCACGAAACTCTTGAGTTGCCCCCTCAATATTATTAAGCTCGTGAAGGCCTTTGCTCCAATCCTCTTCACTAGGCTGTAGTTAATGGCTTTCCCTCAACTCTTGATATTGCCCTCATGCTCATCCTGTTCAAGTACTCCTTTAAGATTCTCTCCCTTTGTTCCTTATTCATTCTGTGTTTCAACGTGTTGTAAAACGTTCTTCCACACGCTTTACACTTGTATTTTTCTTTCCCTCTAGATGAGCCGTTCTTGACTACCCTATTCGAGTTGCATGATGGGCATGTTGGTCTCTTCTCCTCCCTATTTCCTCAAGTAGTAGTATAGTGTTGATGGTGGGATTCCTATTTTCGTGATCTGAACTCCCAAGGAGTATGCTAACGCTAGTGCAATATCCTTTAGCTCGTACTTTCTTTTAAGATTTAAATTTCTTAAAATCAAAAGTATTAGTTGTGCGAGAACTGCGAGCTGCATGCTATTCGCCCGCTCAAAAAAACTCGCGGCTCTCGCACATAAAGCTTCTTAGACTATTTTGTACATTCTAGTTTCGTGGTTACCTCTAGATCAAGATGATTAATTATAAAAATTACTAGTCTGATATATTTTTACAATAATATATCGAATAAGATGACTGCATGAGAACACTCCCCTATATACTATAAACGCTACTCCAATAATCTCCATAATTCATCTTCTTTTGGCAATTGGAATCATATCTAATTTTTCTGTACTTTATGGATTTGAGAGAGGACAAAAATATAAGTAGATACAGTTCACTTACGAACAAACAAATCAATTTATAAGTAACTAAACTTAATATTATTTAATGCTATTCCTTCTATGGTTTAAAGTAAAACAGCCTACCAATTTAACGCAAAAACAGCTAATGGAGATATGGAAGAGAGAAGCTGAGGCAGCAATGCCAGCAGTTAAGGCTGGGAAGATAAAGGGTCTATATAAGGTGACTGGAAGAAGAGAAGTTGTAGCAATAATTGACGTTAACTCTCATGAGGAATTAGATGAGATTTTAGAGACCCTACCAATAGTTAGAGAGCTTGGTCATTCATTAACAATAGAAGTAACGGCTATTCATCCTTATGAAAACTTCTATGAGTTAATGAAAAAATTAATACAATAAAAAGTTAATATCTAAAATTAAAAATCTTTTTTATTTCATTATAGGTTTCCCTAGCGGAGGATTCTTACCTAAACTTTCGGCTACTACAATAGCTAGTCCAGTATACCACGCTGCTATTGCAGTTAATATCCCTAGATACCCTCCAGCATGAGATAATCCAACATTTCCGGTCATAGCACCTATACCAAGGAGGAAGAAGGTTATCCACAATAATAGGAATGTCATGAATAATCCCAGATTTGCCTTAAATGTACCGAACCACATTACAAACGTGAAAATCCCAAATGCAATCAATACTAGCCCTATCGCTTGAGCTGTCACTCCTCCAAAAAACCCTCCTGCAGTTAGGAAATACCATTCCCAAAATGCACCATATGTAAAGAACGCGGTATAGCCAAAAGTATTTCCCGCCCTCCACTCTAGAATGCCCGCTAAAAGCTGAGCGAGACCCCCATAAAATGCTGCTAACCCCAAAACTACTGAAGCCCCTTGCGTTATTAACCCCGCATTAAAGGTAGATAACACGAGTGTTGTTAAGGCGAAACCAGAAAGTCCTAAAGGAGCTGGATTTGCCCTTTTTTGTTCAGTCATTATGATATAATATAATAACAATTTACTTATAAAGTTTGTTATCTTATGGTATTATACTTAACATTTATTACCTTGTATTTCTCTATATATCATATGTCAGTAACGTGGGCTCTACCTTTTGATAAAAAGATAAATCCAAAGCTTAATTCAAATAGGCTAGTAAGTATAAATACGTATAAGGAGCTTCATAGTCAAACTATAAAAGATTACAAACAATTTTGGGCATCCGTAGCCTCAGAAATTGACTGGTTCAAACCGTGGGAGAAAATATTAGACGATACCAATCCTCCATTCTATAAGTGGTTTGTAGGTGGAGAGCTTAACGCATCTTATTTAGCAGTAGATAGACACGTAAAAAGTTGGAGAAAGAATAAGGTTGCTATAATATGGGAAGGAGAATCAGTAGATGAAAAGGGTAATCCGAAGGAAGTTAGGAAATTAACATATTACGATCTATATAGAGAAGCTAATAGAGTAGCCTATCTACTAAAAGAGAAATACGGCTTAAAGAAAGGTGATACAATAGCGATTTACCTTCCAATGATACCAGAATTACCAATATTCATGTTAGCTGCAGCGAGGTTAGGAATAGTCTTTACAGTAGTGTTCTCTGGTTTTAGTGCTGATGCGTTAGCAAATAGGATTAATGATGCTGAGGCTAAGTTACTAGTTACTGCAGATGGTGGATGGAGAAGAGGTAAAGTTGTTGAGTTAAAGGGAATTGTTGATAAGGCTTTGGAGAAGACACCAACAATAAAGGATGTAATAGTAGTTAGGAGGATAGGGAATAAAGTTAACATGGTTGAGGGTAGGGATAAGTACTTTGATGAAGTGATAAAGGACGTTCCACAAAATGTTTACGTTGAGCCAGAAAGGATGAAATCCGAAGATCCATTATATATATTATACACGTCTGGAACAACTGGAAAGCCTAAGGGTATAGTTCATGATATTGGAGGATATATGACCTTACTGCATGCTACTATGAAGTGGGTATTTGATATAAGAGATGACGATATTTACTGGTGTACTGCTGATATAGGATGGGTTACTGGACATTCTTATATTGTATTTGGACCTTTAATGGAAGGTGCGACTGAAGTAATGTATGAGGGTGCCTTAGATTATCCACAACCAGACAGATGGGTATCGATAATTGAAAGATACGGTATTACAATCCTTTACACTTCACCCACAGCTATTAGAAGCTTTATGAAATATGGTGACAATTGGGTTAGGGCTCACAATACTTCCACCGTGAGACTAATGCATTCTGTTGGTGAGCCTATAAATCCTGAAGCTTGGGAGTGGTTGTGGAAACTAGTGGGTAGAGAAGAGATACCATTTGGAAGCACTTGGTGGATGACTGAGACCGGAGGTATTCTAATATCTCATTTGCCCGGATCATATCTTGTACCGATGAAACCAGGGACAAATGGTCCACCATTACTAGGAATTGATGCAGATGTAGTTAATGAAGATGGGAAACAAGCTAATCCTGAAGAAAGAGGGTATTTAGTTATTAAAAATCCATGGCCCGGAATGCCATTAACAATCTATAAAGATCCCGAAAGATATGTAAAAGTTTATTGGAGTAGATTCCCTGGAATGTTCTATGCTGGCGATTACGCTGTTAAGGATAAGGATGGATATTTCTGGATATTAGGAAGGGCTGATGAAGTGATTAAGGTAGCTGGACATAGGTTAGGTACATACGAATTAGAATCAGCTTTAATTGAACACCCTGCAGTAGCAGAAGCTGCAGTAATTGGAGTCCCAGATCCAGTTAAGGGAGAGGTACCTTATGCATTTGTAACTTTAAGACAAGGTTATTCACCTAATGAACAGCTTACACAAGAGATACTAAAGACCGTCAGAGAAAAGGTAGGACCTATAGCTACTATAGATAAAATATACTTCGTTGGTAAGTTGCCTAAAACGAGAAGTGGAAAAATAATGAGGAGAGTTGTAAGGGCTGTTGCAACAAGGGCAGAAATAGGAGATATAACTACACTTGAGGATGAGGCTTCTGTAGAGGAGATTAGAAAGGCTTTAGAAGAGTTTAAGGCAGAGTTTGAAAAGATTAACAAATAAGATACAAGAAATTAATATTTTTTTATATCTCTATAAAGGTAGGTTTTTAAGAATGCTTATACATTCATATATCGATGAATTCTCAAAACTATGATATTGAAAAATTTTACAGAGATACGATAGCGACTATGTATTTCATTACCTAGGTGTGAAAATTTTAGAGATAAAGGAGGGATATGCAATAACATAAATACCTTTCAAGAAGGAATTGACAAGAAGAGGAAATATTCTGAACGGTGGAATGATAGTAGTTTCCATAGACTACACGGGGATTGGCAGTTCTATCAATAAACGATGGAATGGATCAAGTCACACAAGAACTAAAGGTAAATTTCCTAGAGCCAATGTATAAGGGGCCATTCATTGTTGAAGCAAAGGTAATAAGAAAAGGTAGAACTGCAGTAGTAGTGGAAATTACTTTTAAAGACGTGGAGAGACGTCTTGGTGCAATTGGACTTGGAACATGGTATATAATAAGGGATAAGAAAATTAACATGAATGTTGAACCTCAATAATTTGCACAAATAATAAAACTTTATAAGGTTTAGATACAAAATAACTTTAATGGAATTACCGTCAGTTTTTGCCCCCTTTAAGAGAGATCCCACATTTTACCCATCTCCAAAAATGGCCATGAAATCCCCTCCAGAGGACTTAGCTTATGTAGCTTGTCTATATACTGGAACTGGAATAAATAGGCCAGATTTCATAGCGGTAGTTGATGTAAATCCCGAATCGGAAACTTATTCTAAGATAATCCATAAGGTTGAGCTACCATATTTAAATGATGAGTTACACCACTTTGGTTGGAATGCTTGTAGCTCTGCATTATGCCCTAATGGAAGACCAAATTTTGAGAGAAGATTCTTAGTTGTACCTAGTTTACGTTCCTCAAGAATTTACATAATGGATACAAAATTAAATCCCAAACAGCCTAATATAGTTAAAACTATAGAACAAGCTGAAATTAAGAAGGTAACGGGCTACAGTAGGCTACATACAGTACATTGCGGACCAGATGGTATCTACATAAGTGCTTTAGGTAGTGAAAATGGTGAGGGTCCAGGGGGAATTTTAATGTTAGACCATTACAGTTTTGAACCCTTAGGCAGGTGGGAGATATATAGAGGGGATCAATATTTGGCCTATGATTTCTGGTGGAACCTACCAAATGAGGTAATGGTAACTAGCGAATGGGCAGTGCCGAATACTATTGAAAATGGCCTTAAATTAGAACATCTGAAAGATAGGTATGGTAATAGGATACACTTCTGGGACCTTAGAAAGAGAAAGAAAATAGCAAGTCTAACTCTTGGAGAGGAAAACAGAATGGCGTTAGAACTAAGACCATTGCATGATCCAACTAAACTTATGGGATTCATAAATATGGTTGTAAGCCTTAAGGATTTGAGTAGTTCCATCTGGTTATGGTATTATGAAGATGGAAAGTGGAATGCAGAAAAGGTTATTGAAATTCCCGCAGAGCCTACTGAAGGAGGTTTACCGGAGATATTAAAACCATTTAAGGCCGTGCCACCATTAGTTACGGATATAGATTTGAGCCTTGACGATAAGTTCCTTTACGTCAGCTTGTGGGGTATAGGAGAGGTTAGACAGTATAATGTAAGCGATCCGTTTAAACCAGTACTTACTGGGAAGGTTAAATTAGGTGGTATATATCATAGGGCTGATCACCCCTCTGGCCATAAACTTACCGGAGCTCCTCAAATGATTGAAATTAGTAGGGATGGAAAAAGAGTATACGTTACTAATTCCCTTTATAGTTCTTGGGATAACCAATTCTATCCAGAGGGCTTAAAGGGATGGATGGTTAAACTAAATGCTAAGTCAGAAGGAGGTTTGGACATCGATAAGGAGTTCTTTGTGGATTTTGGAGAGGCTAGGTCACATCAAGTTAGGTTAAGGGGAGGAGATGCTTCCTCTGACTCTTATTGCTATCCTTAGCTTAGGGATAGTAGAAGGACTAGATCCTTACAAGGGATTACTTTTTTCCTATTATTTCTACTCATTTAAAAAAGTGAAAGAATCTTACACAGTTCCTATCATTTCAAGTATTACATATTATATGATAGGCACTTTAGTAGCGATATTGCTTAATATTAGTTACAATATACTAACTAGGGAAATAATATTTTCCCTTTTAATTGCGCACATATTCATAAAGCTTGTAATGGGTAAGGTTCTCCACTATCCAGGCAATATGAAACCTAAAATATTAAACGTTATCCAATGGTCAGTTTTGAACTCGATAATTCAGATGAATGTAATAGTACTCTTCACCCTCTCACTTCTCTCAAAACTAAGCCTTATTCTTTTACCGGTTACAGTAATTATTGTAAGGGAAATCACATATTGTTTATCGCTAAAGAATAATAAGATTCTCTTTAATTTAACTAAATATAATTTCGATTACTTCTACTTAATTACAATGTCATTATTAGGTACTCTCATTATCATTCCACCTCTATTATGACGTCTTCACGATCTTTAAAGAGTTCGTGTAGAGAAATCCAAATCCTAGCTCTGTCACAGTATCTGTTACTTTTAACTCTTATTTTTGTAAATTTCTTATCTTTGCTGACTTGTATTTCTGCATTTGGATCAAATTTCCTTACAGTCTCCCTAACTTTATCCAACATAGATATATAATAGTCTAGGTTAATTTTAAGATTATGATCAATAGAAAAGGGGTAATAATTATGACTGTTTTCTCGTTTATTTACGCCGTACTCGAACTAGGAATGCAATGGGATCCTTCAAAGGTTGTAAGTTCACCAGCATGGATGAAAAGTATATTTACTCCAGCAATATCACTTTATTTCTACAGAGTAATTTACATATTAATTTTTGGATTTCCTTCATATCTTGCGTCGGGAAAACTACTATCCATTGAGACAGTTTGGTACTTAATTTACGGCTCAGTAGTTGAGGATGTTATGTATTGGATAATTGATCTTAAGCTACCCTTTTCGTGGGCGTGGTTTTATCCAGTTTATGTTGATATTCCGATTGATGACGTGATAGGAGTAATAATTTTAGTGGCAATTTATGAATTCGTTAAGCAAAAGTCTAACGCCAGAATGAATTAATATCAAATTTTTATCCTTTTTATTTGATACAAATACATAACTGCAGAAACGAGACCAAAGGAGGACATTATTCCCCATAAGATAACTGGAGTGTATAGATAATAGTTCATAAGCTCACTCATTAACGATGATCCCAATACCCTGCCAATTCCAGTAACCATACTGTATAATCCAATTTGTCTTCCCCTAGAGCTCTGATTTGCTAAAGAGTTTGCAATGGCTTGTGATAGTGGCGTCACCATCATTTCAGCGATTGTTATAATCATAATGTCAATAGATGCCACTAGAAAGTTAGTGATGAATGCAACTGCGAAATATCCAAAGGTATAAATTAGCATCCCAATAATGATTAACCACACCCTTTTACTTATAATTCTCCCGACAACATCTTGGAATGCTACTATCATAATTCCGTTTATGGCAAATAATATGCTGACTTGAAATTCTGTGAAATCAAGTTGGGTATTATAATATGTTAGCAAACCGAATCCCAACTGCCCCACTAACACGAAAGTAAGAAAGGTAGAAATTAGGAAAAGGATAAATTGCTTATTAACGTTAAAATTTAAAATAGTACCCTCTCCCTTAAATTCAGGCAATAATTTAACTAGGGATATTGGGAAAATCGCAATCAGACTTGATACTAGTAGTAGTAACCTAAATCCGTAAAATGTGAAAATATATCCGCCAATTAAGGGCCCCAAGGCCCACCCAGCATTAATCCCAACCCTTTGCCTACTAAATGCCTTAACTAGATCAGCCCTTTTATAGATATCCCCGACTATTGCAGTAGAAGATACGTTGTATATATTATTAAAGAATGTTTGCAATAAAATCAATCCCGCTATGGGTATGGGGAGATTGACTAGATACGCAGTGAATAGGGCCAGTGAGGAAGCAATAATAGAAATCATCATTGCGTTTCTCCTCCCTATATAGTCGACCACTATCCCTCCAATAATTGACGCAATAACGTTTATTAGAGCTTGGAATAAGTAGAATATTGAAACTGTATCCAGGGAGAATCCATACACTTTATATAAAGCAAACCCAATGAATGGCCAAATTATGGAGCCGCTAAAAGACCTCACTCCTCCAATAATAGCTATTTTATTTATGTCCTTCATATCTCTCTTTACCATTTAAGAGGTATATAATGTTGAGCATGATAAGCTGTTAAAATATATTATATTCTCTTCTACAAGAGTTAAATTCATAAAATAGTAAGTTTTTTATATAATACTATGGAGCCAGAAAAGTTCACCTGAGACTCCGGTAAAGCAATAATATCCCAGTTTATAGGATTCCTTCTAGACTCCTATGATTTAACAATGATTTTAAGTATAGCTCCAGTGTTAGCAAAGGTGATTCTACCACCTGCAAGTCCACTAATTGCAACCTTTAATATTATTCTTTCTTACTCTCTAACAATAATATTCAGACCTTTAGGCTCAGCAATATTCGGGAATTTGGGAGATAAGATAGGTAGAAGAGCTGACTTAATAATTACGGTGTTAGGTTTAGGAATAGTTAGCGCGCTAACTTCTGCATTACCAACTTACGCACAAGTCGGCATTCTTTCATTCATTCTATTCGTTTTAATAAGAATTGCAGTAGGAATTTTCGCTGGTGGTGAATACTCTGCTGGCCATCCATTTGCCATGGAATGGACGCCCTATAAATGGAGAGGTCTCATTAGTGGACTAGTCCAAGGCGGTTTCTCATTTGGTGCTGCATTAGCTGCTGTTGTAGAGGGAATCTTCATAAGAATTTATGGTGTAACCGGTGTTCAAGAATTTGCGTGGAGATACGTGTTTTTAACTGCCCTAATACCAGCTTTTATAGCTCTAGCAGTAAGACTAGCAATGAAAGAAACACCAGTTTTTGAGGACGTTAAAAAGAAGAACTTAATCAGAAGGACACCACTAGTGGATTTGTTTAAAGCTCCCTACAGAAGAGACTTCTTCCAAGTCATGGCTTATATGACTGGCATGTTCTTCTTCGCCTATGCTCTATTTGCATTTGTTCCTACGATTTTAGAACACAGCCCTTCCACATTTAGCCTTGGAGAAGCAAACTACATATACAGTATTGGTACTTACGCTGCATTTGCTGGTGCAGTAATGTTTGGTGCCTTATCCCAATACGTTGGAAGAAGAAGGTTAACAATAATATGGAGTATAATCACCTTTATCATTGCAATACCAATTTATTATGGACTGATAACTGCTGCAATTGCGGGTAACCCTTCAATTGCTATGTTATTTTCAATAATTATTGGTATAATAACACAAGGACCTTGGGGAATAATACCGATATACTTATCTGAGAGATTTAAAGCGTCAATGAGAGCTTCAGGAGTTGGTTTCGGTTATTCCTCTGGAATTTTCATAGGTGGTTGGTTCAGTATATACGTACCATTAATGCATAATTACTTATTCAAGTCAATAGATACGCCAAGTAACGTATGGTTCTCTACTGCAGTATTATTAATGATTGGAGCTTTAATAGTTGGTATTGCTCAATAGTTCGGACCAGAGACATTAGGAACTAGATTAACTGAAGAACCACAAAGAACCCAATAGATAAAAATAAAAAATAGGATTTCTTTTTTAGTAACCTAATTTTTTTCAAAGATTTTTATCTTATCCTTTCTCACATACACTAATATTTCTTCGCCAGAATGTATTGGATGATCAGAGTACGTAAATATTTCTTCCTCCGAATCTAACGGAGTTATAGTTACTCTGAATAATCCTCCTTGATAGCCTATAACTTTGACCCTTCCCTTCCCCACTAAAATCCAAGAGTCGTCCCTAATTACATCTTTGGATAGCCTCACATCTTCTGGTCTAATACCAATTATCACTCTATCACTAGAGACACTTACTGGAAATCTAAAACTACCTATAACTATACCCTCATTAGTTACCTTTCCCTCCAATTCGTTGATTTCACCTATGAGGCTGGCAACTTGAATAGATACTGGATTATCATATACATCTTCGGGTTTACCTACTTGAACTAATTTACCTTTAACTAACACCCCTACCCTATCAGCAATGGCGAAAATATCAGCAGGATCATGGCTAACAACAAGTAAGGTTACACCTAATCTACTTTGTACTTCTTTAACTAAAGCTCTAGCACTATCTCTCATCCTAGCGTCTAAATTACTAAATGGCTCGTCTAGCAGAAGCAAGGATGGATCTTTAACTAAAGCTCTAGCTAGAGCAACTCTCTGTTGTTGCCCTCCAGACAATTCTCTAGGAAAGTGATTTAAAACATGGTGGATATCTAAAATTTTGGCTACTTCTTCAACTCTTTTTCTTATCTCTTCTTTACTCATCTTCATATTAGTTAAAGGAAACGCAATATTCTCAAACGCTGTTAAATTAGGATATAGAGCCCAGGTTTGAAATACCATTCCTATTTTTCTATCTTCTGGAGGTACTATTAGTTTACCGTTTGAAGCAACCAATTTATCATCGAAGTACAGTTCTCCGGTAGAAGGTACGTCCAACCCTGCTATGATCCTCATGAAGGTTGTCTTACCAGCTCCGCTCGGACCCAATATACCAAATCTCTCTCCATTTTCAATAGTTATATTAACGTTATCTAATGCTACTACTTTGCCTTTCTTAAAAACCTTAGAGACGTTTTTTACAATAATCTTAACCATTTTTTACACCCCCTTACCTCCTCCTCCTAGTGCCATTAATCCTCTTATAAAGTATCTACCAAGGAACACAAATATTGCCAGCGGTATTATGCTTGCAAGCATTCCAGCCGCGAACGTATCATTATATAAAGTACCATAAGCTCCACTATAGGATAATACAGCTATTGATGTTAGTTTCATTCCGGGAGTTGTCACTAATACTAACGGAATAAAGAAGTTATTCCACGTCTGTATTATAATAAATATTAACGTTGAAATAAAGCCGGGCATAGAAAGTGGGAACACTATTTTTATGAAAATCTTTAAATCCCCTGTTCCATCCATCTTCGCCGCCTCAATCAGACTCCTAGGGATAACTGAAATAAACATTGACATTAATAAAGCTCCAGTAGGTATATAAAATATCAATAGTGCAAATATTATACCTATATAAGAATCTAATAGTCCCATACTTACTATTAGCCTAGTTAGAGGTAATAGCGTAGCTTCCTGGGGAATAAATGTAGCTAGGGATATTATAGAGAATAAAACATCACTTATGGCGGAAGAAGCTCTACTAAACGAATAAGATAATGTGTAAAAGAAATATGCACCCATGGCACCCAGGAATGCTGAAATGAACGAAGTAGGAATAACTATTATTAGACTATTAATTAGGGGTTTAGCTAGTGTTAGAAGGACTGAGATATACGCTTCAAACGTAATTTTGGTAGGTGGTACTAAAACTGGAGTAGATAGAACTTCAAAATTACTCTTAAACCCATTTATGAGCATTGCGTAAACTGGTATAAGCCATATAACGCTGACAATCGCTAATGCTAGATAATGTAAACTCGCCTTTATTACCGGTCTCATCTTCTTATCCACCTCCTAATCACAGTTAAGGCATACGGAATAATGACTATCGTAGCGACTAATGTTATTATTGTTGCAACTGCTGTGGCTTGAGAGAAATACTCCACAGTAAATAAATAATACATATATAACTCGCTTGTTTGAAGGAAGATATTCGTAGTACCACCTGACAACACATAAGGCAGATCAAATATCCTAAAGGAGAACAAGAATAGAAGGGCTGTTGCAATAATAAAAGAGTTAATCGAATTAGGAATTAGTATCTTGTAGAGTATTTTGAAAGCACTAGTTCCATCCAATCTCGCCGCCTCCACTATAGTCTTATCTATATTCATAAATCCCGCTAAATAAAACAGAGCCGCAATTCCAGTATATGCCCAAACTGTGACCAACACTAAGCTAGGAAACATCGTAGAGGTAGAGGAAAGCCATGGAAATTGAGGTAAACCAATCTTTACTAAAAGCCAGTCTATTCCAATATGAATATTAAATAACCAAAGCCAAATGAGTCCATTAACAGCCATGGAAATTGCTAAAGGATATATTATTACTGAGAGAAAAATGGATCTGGCCTTTTCGGAATTTAAAAAGTATAGTAAAGCGGCAATTAATATACCCAGAATGTTCCCAATAATTACTAAGATTACCGACAATTCTATGGAGTGTAGCAAAGAGTTTGCGAATTGAAAGGTCCTTATTACGGTTGCGTAGGTCTCAAGTCCGACAAATGTCGGTCTAGAATTCAACAAGGACCAATTCATAAAGGATACTACTGCATTCCATATTACTAAGTACAATAATATTGCAGAAAAAACGGCCGTGGGAACAACCAAGATTATTGTACCCTTCTTCATCGAGATTAAATATATATAGGGGGATATATAAATTAATTATGATGTAGAATCTATGATGTTTATATGAAAATTGTTTTAGTATCTATATAGAGAAACTTTCTAAATAGGGGTATCTATATATAATAATATATATAAGTTTAATAGTAATTACAATGAAAAACTTTATAAACCATCATTAGTTATCATAAATTGCCATGAAAAGGAAATATCCTTACAGTTTAGCAAAAGGATTAACATCTACCCAAATCGCAATAATAGTAGCCGTAATCGTAATAGTGATAATAATAGGAGTAGTTGCAGGTCTCGTACTAAATAAAAGTCCTTCTACGACTCCTGTAACTACTACAATAACGAGCACATTTACTACAACTACTACAATACCCACTACAACAACGTCAACCCCTAGCAATACAGTGGTCTTCTATACATGGTGGGGTGGAGGTGATGGAGGAGAAGCACTAAGCCAGATAATACCTGCAGTTAAACAATATATAGGCTTACAAATGCAAACATACTCTATTCCGGGAGCTGGAGGTACAAATGCAAAGTATGCTATCTTAGCCCTTATCCAAGCTGGTAAGCCTCCCGCTGCATTTCAAGTACATTATGGACCAGAAATGATAAGTTATGTTGAGGCTGCTCCCAATGGTATAAACACTTTTGTAAATATGACTCCTTATTTAGCCCAATGGGGACTACTTAATAACGCGGTCTACGCAGTATTACAAGCTGGAGCTTATAATGGTACATTATTATCCGTACCAATTAACGTACATAGGGGAGCAGTTCTTTATGTAAATGCTCAATTATTAAGGGAATATAATTTACCGTTCCCCTACAACTTTAGTACTCTCGTATATGATACTGTACAACTAGCTAGTCACGGTGTGAGTCCATGGATTATACCTGGTGGAGACGGTGGATGGGATCAATTTAACGTATGGGAGGACATATTCCTATACTTAGCTGGACCACAAATGTACAATGAAATGATATATGGCACATTAAACTTTAGTAACCCAACGGTTCAAAAGCTAATAAATGAAACAAACTACTGGTTCTTGAATTTCACCAGTTATAACTATCCAGGTTGGCAATCTATGTCATGGGAACAAGGATTTGCACTGCTAGCTCAAGGTAAAGTAGCATTTCAAGCTAATGGAAATTGGGTAACTAATTACGCAAGTTATATAAATGTTTCAGTTTATCCTCCGTTACCCCAATACATAAGCAACTCAAGTGTTTCTGTAATTGAGACGCCATTCCCAGGTACACAGAATTACTATGCGTTAGTGATAGATACGATCGGTATACCTGTAGGTCCTCAAGAACAGCAAGCTTTACAACTAGCCCATTTCTGGTCCTCATATCAAGGGCAGGAGGTCTGGACGAAATACAAAGCAGTAACCTATTATAAGAATGGTACGGATTGGTATGCTCAACCAGCACAATGGTATGATTATCAGCAATTACTAAATACGTCGGAGCAAAACTTCGTTTATCAGCTCTCTGATGGTGGAGTATTTGATGACGTTTTCGCCCAACTAGATTCAGGGTTGCTAACTTTACAGCAAGTTGGCAAGGTTGGATTATCTGCTTGGAACTCCACATTAGTATCTTCAATGCAACAAGAACAAAGCGAATGGTTAGCTGCAGCTAAATTAGGATTAGGATATTTAGGATTCCCTGGTCATCCTTTCGCTGGGTACTACCCACCATGGGTTACAAATCCATCAGCATATGGGCTAAAGAACACTACGCAAGAGAAAAGTAATAGTATACTACTATTCTTGCTCCCATTCTTAGCATTACCCCCTGCAATTACAAGTAATTATAGGAAATATTATTTTTAAGATAATATTATTCTTTTTCTTTTTTATTTATTTATGTCGACATGTTCAATATGATCTTGTTTAATATACTTGTTCCCGAATATAAACTTTAGAGTTTAAGTTTAAACAGATATTACCGCCTCAAACCAGCTATTTTTATCCCTAAGACGCCATTTAACGCTTTATTTTAAGCCTTTTATATATTTAGATTAATCAGTTTGCAGTTAAACAGCTAATATAGTAAAATTTTTATACCGTTCTAACGTTACCTTTAAGTAGTATGAAAGATAAATATAGAAGAGCAATATCGACAACCAACGCAATAATAATAGCAGTTGTAGTAATAATATTGATAGTAGTAGGTGTAGTAGCATATTTTCAGCAGATGGGAAGTCATGTCCCTACACCAAGTTCTTCTACGACTAGCCAATCCTCTGTATCCTCAACCTCTCAATCTCAAAGTACCACACAACAAGTTATTAAAATTGGGGCTCTATTGCCACTTACGGGTCAACTATCTTCAGTTGGAGCTGAGGCACAACAAGTTTTAATGTACGCACAAGATCAAGCCAATTCTCTTCTTAAACAATTAGGTGTGAATATGCAAGTACAAGTGGTAATAGAGGATACGGCAACTAATCCACAGACTGCCCTTTCTGATTTGCAGACTTTATACTCCCAAGGAGTTAAGCTAGTAATTGGACCATTTTCAAGTGGTGAATTGAGGCAAATAATGTCTTATGCTGAAAGTAATGGCATAATGCTCTTCTCCCCATCATCAACTTCTCCTGCGTTAGCAACACCAGATAGGATTAACGGAACTATATTTAGGGATGTACCTAATGATACCTATCAAGGGGCCGTAATAGCAAACATAATGTATCAGCAAGGTATTAGGGCAATAGCAGTAATATGGAGGGGGATACTTATGGTGATGGATTAGTAAGTGTGGTAAATAAGACATTTACCGCATTGGGTGGAAAAGTAATGCTTGTGGCCAGATATGATCCCTCTACTACAGATTTCTCCAGTTATGTAAGTACGCTAGCAAATACTATTACTCAATTAATTAATCAGTATGGTAAAGATCATGTAGCTGTTTACGATGTATCTTTTGAAGAAGGAGCTAGTATACTTCAGTTAGCAAGCCAATATCCACAACTAACAGAGGTTAAATGGTATGGTTCAGATGGTACTGCTGGTGTGGGATCAATAGTGCAGAATCCAGTAGCTGCCCAAGTTGCTGTTGAAACATTGTTCTTAAATCCTATTGCAGCACCAGCCCACACGGTATTCTATGATCAATTAACACAACACTTCAATAAAACACTTCAAGCTTATTCCTATATAACATATGACATATTCTGGATATACTTTTACAGTGTATTGAAAGTAGGAAGTGATAATGTAGCTGCTATTAAATCAATTTTACCGAAAGTAGCTGCTAAGTTCTATGGCGCGTCTGGATATCACTTGTTTGACAAATATGGTGATAGAGTATCTGGTGTATATCAATTGCAGATAGTAAATAAGACAGCTTCTGGTTACGAATGGACTATCTACGGTGTTTATGATGTTACTACACATACGTTAACCATAGGATTTCCACCAGCTGCACAACCCCCACAAGGATATCTATATCCAGATGATCCGCAAGCTCTGTCTAAGTTAAGTAGTATAAGTTAATATATAAGGGGTGTGTATTTTTTGTCTCTTCTTAAATTGGATTCCGTTTCTAAGTATTTTGGAGGTATTAGGGCTTTGGATAATGTAACATTGGAGGTCGAACATTCCAAATTCACTTTACTTATTGGACCTAACGGAAGTGGAAAGTCGACTTTAATTAACGTCGTGACTGGCGTTTATAAGCCAGATTTTGGAAGTATTTTTCTTGAAAAAACAAATATAACTGGAAAGAAACCTCACGAGATGTATAAATTAGGTATTATTAGGACTTTTCAAAACCCCCAGATTTTTCCTAACTTATCAGTTTTAGATAACGTAATATTAGGCGTATCCCCAATAAGGGGTGAATCAATATTTAAATCTCTATTTAGACCGTTTTGGATTAAGGAAGAGGAAGAATTGGCCGATAAGGCATATAACATCTTAAAGATCGTGAAACTTGATAGGTTATGGGATAGACCAGCAAGGGAGTTGAGTGGAGGACAGTTGAAGTTACTGGAAATTGCGAGAGCGCTAATGACCAAGCCTAAGCTTTTGATTATGGATGAGCCATTAGCTGGAGTGACCCCTCAATTGGCAAAGGAACTCTTGAATATTCTTACGGATCTAAAGAAGAATATAGGTATTTTTGTTGTAGAGCACAGACTAGATATAGTGGCTAATTATGCTGATTACGTTTATGCCATGTTCATGGGTAAAGTAATAGCTAAAGGCTCAGTTAACGATGTACTTAATAATCCCACTGTAATAGACGCATATCTAGGGTGACATTAGATGTTAGAGACGGTTAAACTTAATGCTGGTTATGGAAAATTACAGATCTTATTCGACGTGGATTTTATTGCAAACAGGGAGCAGATCGTAACTATAGTTGGACCAAATGGAAGTGGAAAGTCCACATTTCTTAAGACTCTAATAGGTTTAACGAATGTATTATCAGGAAAAATATTATTTGAGGGAGACGATATAACTAGGTTTCCTCCTTATAAGAGATCGAGGAAAGGATTAGTTTACGTGGCACAAATTGATAATGTCTTTAGATCGTTAACAGTAGAGGAGAATTTCAAATTAGCCTCTTATAATCTATCTGAAAGTGAATACAACGAGAGGATGGAGATAATATTCACATTATTTAGCCAAATTAAAGACATTTTAAAAAGAAAAGTGTATCAGTTAAGCGGAGGGCAAAGACAGATGGTAGCCATATCATTAGCGTTGTTAAGAAAACCTAAGATACTCCTACTTGATGAACCTACTGCACAGCTAGCTCCTAAAATCGCTAACGAGGTCTTCAAAAAGATTGTTGAGATAAGGGATTTGACTGAGGTAGGGATAATATTAGTAGAACAAAACGCTAAGAAAGCACTTGAGATAGCCGATAATGCCTATTTGTTCACAAGTGGAAGGGTTCTTTTTAGAGGTAAACCATTAGAACTTTTGTCAAATCCCGAATTAGGAAGAATCTTCTTAGGTTTAGGGGTTTAGGTCAAAATGATAGATCCTCTAATTATAAATACAATAGTTTATGGTTCAATTCTTGGCCTATCGAGTCTTTCTCTAACTTTAACTTACTTAACAACTAAGGTACCCAATTTCGCTCACGGTATCTTTCTGTTATTTGGCTCTTATATGACCTTTACCATAGCCGAGGTCTTAAAACAGAATCCATATTTCTCATTACCTATTGCCTTCTTATTAGGTGGGGCAATAGCATTAATCCAATACTATGGAGTATTGCTACCCTTAAGTATGAGAGGGGGTGGTTTAGTGTCGCAAATGGTTGCTACTCTAGCCTTTTCAATATTACTATATGGAGGACTAAACGCATATGCAAGCTATCTTGGCTACGTATATAATGTACAATCTAGGGATGTAACACTAGGATTCCTAGATTACCAAATAGGAGGAGGGATTAGAGCAGTTTTCCTAGTTTCCATCATTTTAACAATAGCGTTTATACTCTCACTTTACCTCTTTTTGAATAAGACTAGATTAGGTATATCCATTAGAGCCACAGTTGAAAACTCCTCATTAGCTGAAAGCATGGGTATAAACACGAAACTTGTTAAGGCAATTTCTTGGTTTTTGGCTGGAGGTATAGCAAGTGCTGCTGGCTCCTTATATCCTTTACAATTCGTATTTTCACCCACGCTAGCGTACACAATATTATTGAGCATATTCGCAGCAAGCGTACTGGGAGGTTTAATGAGCCTATTTGGTGGGTTTATAGGTGGGTTTATAGAAGGGTTCATTGAGAAATACGTAATGGCTGAATTATCGATATATTTATCTCCAGTTATAGGAGTAAGTCCTTTTGTTATTAACCAATACTCAACATTAGTACCACTCATAGTAGTTGCAGTAGTACTATTAATAGCGCCAAATGGAATTATGGGAATGAGGGTGAAATGATGGCAGTAGATATTTCCTCTCTTATTTTAGCCATAATCCTTGACTTCTCAGTATACTTAATGGTTGTAATATCGTTAAATGTAGAAATAGGATTAACTGGAGTTCCAAATTTTGGTAGAGTCCTAGCGTATGCTGGAGGAGCTTTTATAGCTGGAGCAATACCAGGGAGGATTTTACAATTAATATATGGACTTCACGGTGATTATATCCTTAATAATCCCTCTATAGTAGCAGAGATAAACGATAAATTGTTTGAACAACCATTAATGGCTCTTGCAATTTTAATTCTTACCTTAATCCTAGCTGGGATAGTTGGAGCTGTCTTGGGCTATATTTCATCTTATCCTGCCTTAAGATTAAGAGAGGACTACTTGGGAATACTATTATTGGTAGCTGGGACTTCACTAGTAATAATAGGGATTACTTACCCACCAATAGTTGGAGGTACAGTAGGTGTTCAAGTTCCCGCTGTATTTAACGCACTTCTAGGTCAAGGATCTAGTTTATATTACAAGATATCAATAGTGCTGTTAGCGTTCTCATTAGTGATGCTTCTTCTATTCAACTTAATATCGAACTCCCCAATGGGAAGAGTGCTTAGAGCTGTCAGAGAAAATGAGGATCTAGTAGAAGTTCTAGGTAGAGATATAGGTGTGATTAGAGGTAAGGCAATGGCATTAGGAGGATTTCTAGCCGGTGTAGCTGGATCGCTCTACGCTTTTTATATAGGCTCAGTTTTTGCAAGCGCATTCGATAATTTAACGTGGTCGTTTAACCCATATTTAATGTTAGTATTAGGAGGTGCAGGGACTTCAATAGGCGCAATGCTAGGAGCTCTAATCTATTCCACATTATATCACATTATCGATCTATACAAACAAACAATAGGGTATTATCTGCATTTCGATGCAGTATGGTTACAATATATGCTATTTGGACTTATACTAACAATAATCCTTATAATAAGACCTCAAGGTATTATGGTAGAAAAAGCCAAGCCATTAGTAAGACCTAAAGTTAAGGACAAGGAAACCTAACTGGTTAAAGAGATATTTTTTCTTGTCATAAATTATCTGATACTATCATAAAATGCTTAAGGAGGTTTCTATAGATTAGGAAGTCCGAGGAAAATTAAGATAATTTAATGCGAGACCTACTTTGTACCGTAAAAAAGGAGGGGCTTTCAGTTGTAAAGGAAGAGGATTAGGAACAATAGTCTGATTCTAAAAATATAAAAGCTTTATTCCATGGTATAAAATAATACTATTTAACGTTAACCTTAAAGACTTGCTTCCAAGGTTAATAATATATTGTAATTCTTACATTACTTTTTTTGTATAAGCATGAGATGTAGAGTACATAACAAAGCTTATTTCATTAATAATGAAAATTTATAAGATAGCAAGTAAAACATAACATTTATGTGTTATGAAAAATATGAGAAAGCTATGATACAGCAAAGGAAGGCTAAAAAACAGAGAGTGATTGAAACTATCCCAGTAAGGTGAGCTAGGTTAACTACCTTTTTCTTTTAATTTAATATATTTTTTATATAGCTTATTAACTTCTTTACTATTCACCTTCCTTCCATGAGCTCTTAACCCACCACTAAACTTGTATGGGATATGAAGTATTTCGTGAATCATTACTTTAATTCTATCCTCATTAGACAACCTACTAAATCTATCTGAAACTAGTTCTATTACGTAGAGGGGTTCTAAATTAAAAGTTTCAAGTACAATTTTGGGAACTGCCCAAATTCTAGCTATTGCCTTAGATTTAGCTCCATAAGAATACACAACTCTTACCCTATCTAAATTAATATAGTCTAACCCGAGAACAGTAACGATGTCTCTTAATAAATTTTCACCGTCTCTTGACCTAACATACTTTATCATACCTTAAAGTTCAATATTAACCATATTAATTTATCTACAGTTTCATTTAAGATCTTCTTTCCAAGTTCTTCATCAATTCGAATCGGTTTGCCGTCATTCAATACTCCGAACTTATTAGCCTCAATTGCTGAATAAAGTACAAATACGTTATCTTTAACCTCATAACTTCTTATGTCTTCTATTTTATTTAACCTCACCATTGTTTTATCTATTGCGTATATTTTTGATGTCTCTATGGTACCCGCATGAAGGTCGTTTACGTTAAATCGAAGTTTCTCCTCTTCACTGAATGTATTAAAAATTATTACCTTAGCATCGTTATGTTTCATATTAAATTCCCTTTGAACTAGTGGAAGGAAATAGGAATTTCCGCCATGCCCATTAACTACGATTATCCTCCTTAATCCTAGATCCTTGAAAATGCTTTCTAGTAAGTCATTAAAGAACGAAATTGTGGTTTGAAAGGATAATGAGACGAAAGGAAAACCTTTGTGTTCTAAAGATACGCCATAATAAACGGTGGGGAAGAGTAAAACCCTATCCTTTAATTTTTCCTCAGCTTTAGAAGCTACATATTCCGAGATTATACTATCAGTACCCATTGGTAAATGAGGACCATGTTGTTCGATGCTTCCAACCGGCACTAAACCCACTAGATCACTCCTTATCTCATCCCTTGTTATTTCTATTAATTTCATGTGATAGAATTCCCCGTTGAAGAAAAATAATTTACTTAATAGATTGTTTAGCCTTAGACGAGAAAATACTCTTGACAAGTGAATGTTAGATTAAGAGAATATGTGATGAAACAAAACTCGGTGAGAGAATTGAATTAGTTCACCTCAAATTGGAGAGTTGTGACGTTGTCCTCAATAAAGCCTTCATATGGTTAATGCAAAACTTATGAACCCACACTAAAGGTTAACCTCAATCACGGTATTGAAAACTTGTAAAGGAATCGTAGGTGAACAAACGTAGGATAAACTAACTATGGGACCTATTCTTGATAACTTAGACATCCCACTGATTTTCCCTCTATTAGTCTAACTTCTTTTTTATAATGTGAGAAAATCTTGGATCATATAAAGATAAAAGGTTTGAGAGGAAAAATTAAAATGTATGTCGACAGTGTCTTCTAATAACTCTAGTATACTGATAGGATTGAGCAGTAATACTATTCAGTTGATCTTGGAGATAATACTAACAATACTATTTTTCCTTGTTCCACTAATTTTCTGGGTTTATTTCTCTAGGAGGATGATGATAGGAAATACTACTAAAAATAGAAGACCTAAAGTTTATATTCCTAATATTAGATGGGATGAAATATATGATTTAAAAGATGTTAAAATAAGATTGGAAGAATTAGCTAAAATGGTTCAAGAGGGAAGGGCATACGGAGTAATACTCTTTGGTCCACCTGGAACTGGTAAAACAACAATTGCGAAGGCTCTAGCAAATAAATTAGGCTGGGCTTTCTTTGAGTTGAGACCAAGCAAAATATTAAGTAAGTGGTATGGTGAGAGTGAACTATTGTTAGATAGTTTCTTCGATCAAGTAGAAATGAACACACCAGCTGTTGTGTTTATAGACGAATTGGATAGCCTAGCTATGAGTAGGCAGAGTGATCTGCATGAAGTTACTCATAGGTTAGTAAATATAATGTTAATGAGACTTCAAGATTTACACGATAAGAGCTTAAGGGTGTTAATAATCGGAGCGACAAATGTACCTCAAGAAATTGATGAAGCGTTTTTAAGACCAGGGAGATTTGACGAAGTAATCTACGTGGCTTTACCAGATGAGAAAAGTAGAGAGGAAATATGGAGGGGTTACATAAAGAGGGAAGACGTAAATTATTCCCTATTGGCTAAAAAGAGTGAAAGATTTTCTCCTGCAGATATTAAGAACGTTGTTGATAAGGTTATGAGTAAGAATAATAGTCCAAAAACTGAAGACTTTCTAAGAGAAATTGAGAATTACAAACCATCTATTCAACTTTCAACTATAATTAAATTTGAAAATATTGCTAGAAAATATGAAAGGAATAAACTAATAATAAAGACGTATGGTGTTCCTAACATTTCTTGGAATGATTTAGGAGATTTAGAGGAGGTTAAGAGGATAATAAGGGAGTCAATAGTATTACCCATAACCAATAAGGAGTTTGCCGAGAAATTGGGAATATATCCGGTTAAAGGCATACTCCTATATGGCCCACCTGGGACTGGAAAAACTAGTATTGCTAAGGCCCTAGCTAATGACTTGAGGTTTAATTTCATAGAACTGTCTGGAGAGGAGGTAAGTAGTGCTGGTCCTCTAGATGCCCCAAAGATTATAGCTGAGAAATTCTATATTGCCCTAGATAACGCACCGGCAATTATATTCATTGATGAGATAGATATGATAGCGAGGAATAGAATGGCTAATGAATGGAGAAATGCCTTAACGGAATTATTAAGGCAAATGGATGGTTTAAGGGAAATCCATAACGTAATAGTGGTTGGTGCTACTAACAGACCTTGGGACTTAGACCCAGCAATATTGAGGGCTGGCAGATTCGATAAGATAATTTACATCCCTCCACCAAATAAGGAAGGAAGGGAAAAAGTATTAGAGGTGCTTATAAGAGATCTAACTGTAAGTAGAGATGTTATTTCAAAGGTTGCTGAACTTACCGAGAATTATACTCCAGCAGATTTAAAACTAGTTGTGGAGGAAGTAAAGAGGAATTTACTAAGAGAGGCGTCAATTAACGGTAATTTAAGAACTGAAGTAAAGTTAGAGGATTTCATGGATGTGTTAAAGAGAGTAAAGGCGAGCTTAGATAGACAGACATTAATGATGTATGAGAAGTTTGGATTTGAAAGAAGATAAGCTTGGGGAAAAAGTTTAATCCTAATGCGATTAAGATAATAGCGTGCAGAACTGGATCAAAGGACTTATTGGTTTCTCTCTATTTTTACTTATACTCGAGGCTATGCTTCTGTATAGTATTAAATTGGTCTCATATCCTTTTCTTCTCTACTCGTCCCTTGTATATTTCTTCGTTTTACTATTAGCTCTGTATCTCGGTGATTTCAATGCACCTAAAAGGACTAATAAAAAGAGATGATATAATTTACGTATCAGTTTTTGTAATAATATTTTTAATAGCGCTGAGGAATTATATACTATCTCCTCCTTACACACTGGGAGATACTACAATACTTCCACCTACAAATCCTGGGTTATATACGCCATCAGCTACGATAGAATACTATTTATCCCTCTTGATGGGTAACAACAACCTCATAAAAACGTTGAACTTCCTCGCTTTCATAATAGGGCCAATTTCTATTTACTTTACGTTAGGAAAGAAAGGCGATTTATTTAAAAGACTAATCTTACCTTTGATCTTTACATTAAACCCTATTGCAATTTCAATATTTTATGCTGGAGATGGTGAAAGTATACTTTTAGTCTACTCGTTACAACCACTAGTGTACTATCTTACATACAAAATTCTAAACGACGCAAAGGATAGATTGAAATATTTCATTTATTTGAGTATTGTAGAGGTAATTGGCCAGATCTTCTTCTTTCAAATGTTTCTCTTCTCCTTCTTTTTTCAATTACCCTTTATCTTACTATCAATTAGAGAGAAAAAATATTCGTTTTTAATCTACCCTATTCTGGCTGATCTACTGGGATTTCTATCAGAACTATCTTGGGAAATTTACTTATACATAGGCGTTGTCCCTAGCGTATTAGTTTCCCCATCAAATACTCTAGTAAGATTAGGATTAGCCTATTATTCTACAATAGTGTCAGCTCTTCTATTCGCTATTGTAATAATTACCGCTTTTACATATAAAAATAAATACGCTTTGGCCACAATTTCCTCACTAGGATTTCTACTTGTAATTTATTCTATTTTGCAGAACTTTCAATTCAATATTCCAATCATTTCTGCATTGCTTGCTGCTATAACAACATTCCAAACTAAGGTATACCTACTAAGTTTCGGTCTTCTGGATATAAGTTTGTTTTATCTAAAAAGAACTAAGGAGCTCATAATACCTTTACTCTCGTTGATATTAATAGTTCTTCTTACAAATACTGGAGGTTTGCAAGCAACAACTTATTCGATCTTCTCCTTTAGCCCACAAGCAGTACCTACTTGGTATTATCAACTTTATGATTACTTAGCTCAAAATAATCCGAGTAATGTTTACTCTTTAGCAACTCAGTATCAATACTTACAATATTTGCCGGGATTTAGTGGCTTCGTTTATGATCCTAGCTTTATCCATAATCTAACTAGCCCGTTTTATGGAATGAAATATCTTCTTTCAACATCGCAGATAAATTACACCGGAATAAGACTGGTGAAAACATTTGGTCCAATTCTAGTATACTACAACGAGAATTATACCGGGTTAGTACATTACTTAAATGGAAGTCCAGTTAGCAATTACAGTATTTCCAGTGACGAGATCAGAATCTTTGGTGATAAGTCACCTTACGTAGTCTCATTACCGTATTCAAGATATTGGAGTAATGCTGAAAATTACAGTGGTTTTCTTGAACTTATTAGTAATATTTCCCAGAATTCTCTTATAACTTTAATACACAAATTGTTCTTTGTTAGCTTATTTTTCCTTATCTTACCTTTCATTCTGTTGATTTTTGAAAAAGGTCCCATGAAGAGTCTCATAGTCGGTCGCTGACACGACCTTCATTCTCAATCTTCATGGGATTCTATATATAGTATGGGGGTTATGCTATTTTATTTTTGTCCTAAATCTATTGTTGTAGTCCTTACAAACTATATGCAGAAAACTTCATGTGGGTGAGGTTATCAATTCATTATGTTTTTCCTTTAATGTCCTATCTTTAGGTGCCTACTCATAAATAAAACGACTGCTTACTGTACTTGGCGAGATATGGGGCTGTGAAGCAAAACTCTCTATCCTCTGAGAGTAGTTAGCTCACGTTCAATAAATCAGTTAAAATAATTCTCGCAACGCTTATTACCCATGGTTTAAAGTTTTATAGTATGGATTATAGGCCCTTCATAAAAATTCTTCTCACTCTAGTAATTTTTGCCCTTGTGGACTATGTAGTCAGTGTAATTTTGAAAGCACTAACGTTTTACTTTCCTCAAATATCCACGTATACCTCTGATGCCTTTACAGCATTAACGGTTATTATAATAGCCATAGGTGGTTTTTACATTATAAGAATTTTACAAGGTGTAATTTACAATCAATTACTAATAAAATTAGAGAAAAGTACTGCATCTAGTATAAAAGTCGCCCTCGATATCATATTTTATACAATTTTAGTTCTTGTAATACTAGCAGCATTAAAAGTAAACTTAACTGGAGTATTAGTTGGTGGGGCCGTAGGTGGTATTATAATTGGTTTAGCAGTCCAAACTATTGCGCAAAATACTATCTGGAATATTAGTGACTTCTAGTAGAACCATAAGGCTGAACGATTCCGTTTCATTAATATCATGGATATGGGGAGGCCCAATTATCGGAGAAGTAAGTAAGTAAGATATCACTACTCTTTACAGAAATTAAGACAATTAATGGAAACACTATCAAGATACCTAATTCAGCGTTTCTAGTAAATACTGTATTTCAAAAATTGGAATCTGAACACTCCTTAATATATCCTTATCAATTATTGATTAATGCAGACGTTCCAGCTAACGATCTACTTAATTTAGCTAAGGCTTATATTAATGACTCTTTTCCTAATAGTACTTTATAGATTTTATCGTAGTCTGAATAGTTTCTTATAGTCAAGGAAGTATCCATAAACGTTTTTCAAGTACCTTGAGAGAGCCTTTACACCAAGGTGGGAACCGAGCTCATACTTCAAGATGTGGAGGAAGTTCACAACTAGGCCAACAAGCTTCATGTATCCGAGGATCTTGACTACGCTCTTGAACGAACTGCTCCTAAGGCCTAGGACCTTCAAATCCCTTATCACAGTTTCAACATCCCACCTATTCTCCCAAGTCGTTATTACCTCCTCAGAGGTCATGGTTAGGTCGGTCGTGAAGAAGTACCTCCTCCCGCAACCTTTATAATTATTAACTACAATTAATTTAATAGGAACGCCGAGGTACGTGACGGAGAACTCTCCCTCGGGGAACTCGGCGACCGGCACGGATCTACCTCCCTCGGTAACCCGCGCGCTCGCCTTAAGTTCCGAAACAACACCGGGCAGAAGAGTTCTCCTGTTCACGTACCACGAATCGAACGCTATTGAACTAACGTTAAGCCTCCTCCTCACTTTCTCTATCAGCTCAATTGCGATTTCGATCTTCGTTCTGAACTGGACTGGCTTCCCTTCTTGTTTCAAGATATTCACGACTTTTTGTGGTAGGTAGATCTCGAGGTGGATCAAGTAGACCTCGTTGGTTTCCAAGTCCCTTATTGTGGCTACAAGGATTTGGTGTGCTGGGATGTAGGTTTTATCCTTCCTGGAGTAGAAGAATTGGGTCATGTGAGCTGAGACCCACGCGGCTTCAGCGTAGTATTTCTCGTTTAGTGTGTCGTCTATTGAGAGCTGGACCTTGTGTTCCCCTACTAATTCCTTCACTACTTCGATTAGATCGACCTTAGCGACCTCCTCTAACTTCCTCAAGGCGTATTCGTAGTCAATTCCAGCCGTGGTGCACTTGGTCCTCATTGATCCATCTTCGATCAGAGATGCGCCCAGTAACTTCACTAGGGATTTACTGCCTAGCGTCTTCTTCACTTTCTCTAGGTACTTCCTTACCCTTGCAAATCGTCTGTTGAAGAGACTCGTTATTTTCATTGTTTAGTCTTGGTATTATCATCCTAAAAAGTTTTTAAGGTATTTCAAATTGACGTCATTTTCAGGAAACTACTATCCTAAAATGAAAATCAGATTACCAGAAATTTACTTCACGGGAAAAAATGGAGGTACAAACGCTTTTACTATTATTTTACATTTCGATGATATAAATCAACTCAATGACATATTAAGTTTAGTAAATGAGGCATTCGATAAGGTTTACTGGGAACTTAAGAAAAAGAGTTAAATTATAGATCAAGTCTAATACTAAAATAGAAATGTATTAAAAGATTATATTATATGTTATAGTTTAAACTTTATTATACACAAAGCCACACTAATATATAATGGAATGGACAAAGATAATAAAAACCAAGCACGATATCGATATAGTAGTCAAAATAATAGCTAATCCAGAATTTTTCATACCTTTAGTTTTGCCGGTTAGGAAATTTATTCTGAGTTCTGATAAATTATATAGATGTGAAGGGGATATAGGAGGATTACCCGTTATTTTCCATGGCAGAGAATATGTTGGATCTTATACAATTACTCACGTAATTGAATTTTATAAACAACCAAACATCTCTGGAAAAATAAATATTCAAGGTATCGAGGATAAAGTAAATATTACCGTATTACTTCAGAATTTATATATTATATATTTACCGTTAAGAGTATACATATCCAATAAATTAAATGAGCTAGAGAAAATATTTGATGAGAAAATTCGACTAGAGAGAATAAAGAGAAAACTTTGACTACTTATTATTGTTTATCCACGTTGGGTTTTAAAAGTTCGATGACTTTCTCCCTAGCATAATACAAATTCTCTCTTATCTTTATAAACTCCTCAATATGTGCCCTCAACAATTTACCCTTTTCAGTTATTTCATAGAGCCTCTTTCCATTTTCAGTTTTAATGCTTAAAGCACCTGTTTTTATTAATTGATCTAAATATTTCTGAGCTACTGCATAATTTATGCCAGCGCCATATATAACCCTTGTAACACCGCATTCAGGATCGCAACTTTTCAATATATCAAGTATTATTTCCATTTCTCCTCTTTTACGCCGTTGAAGTTGCATATGATAATATATAAGTAGAAGGTTATAAATATTATCGGAAAATTTAATAACAGCGAAAATATTATAGGAATAGATTGAAATTTAGAACTCAATATTAAAACCTAACAAGAAATTATCATGATAAAATTTTTCCGATAAGTTAATGGTACTTCGATGTAAGTTTTTGGAGGAACTCTTTTAATCAGACAACTCTAGGAGTTCCCTAACCTTTTGAAAAGTCGATGGATTTCCTAGGACTATTAACTGATCTCCGGGGTTCAGTTCTGTATCCTTATTAAAATAAGGATCTATTTTGTGGTTTCTAATAATAGCTAACGGAATAACTTCATTAGGCAAATCACTAATTTTCTTCACCTTCCTAACTTCAAAGATTCCAATTATCATATCTCCAGTTCTTTCTGGAAATATTAAGCTTGCAATATTTGTTGAGAGAGCAGCACTAGCTGCTATTCTGCCTATAATGTCTTCACTCGGTATTACCAAATCTGCTCCAGCAGTCTTAAAGAGATCAGTTAATGAGTAATCATTAATTGCAACTATTACTTTTAGGGGAGGGTTAAGTTTTTGTAGCTTAAGTGTTATTAACAGAGCTTCCATATCGTTATCCATTATAACTATAGCATTTTTTGCATAACTGATACCAGCTGAAATTAAGTTATTATCGTCCTTAGGATCACCTAGGATTACTGCATCTCCTCTGATACCGTTAGCAATGTCTTTAGAACTGGTCAGCACAATGTAGTCTACACCAAATCTGTTTAGTCTCCTAACCGCGCTAAGTATTTCAGTACCGTTACCTATTAAAATAGGATGACCTTTCATATGTCTGCCTCTCCATCTGGCTTTTGCGTCATTCCATGTAGCTCTACTTATTAAGGTAGCTACAATATTCTGTATTATGCTAGTATATAACCCTACCGCAAGAATAATAGTTAACGTTAATGCTATCTTTTCGGTAGATGACATTTGGTAAATGTTAGGTGATTATAATCCTACTGTAGTTACTACATTCACTCCAGTGTATATAGCGGAAATCCAGTCTAAATGCTGATAGTTTACAAAAACTATTGCGTTAATGAGTACTGCTACACCTAACAATATAATTTGAATATAGATCCTCTTAAATACTGAATATGGTGCAACTAGATTTTCTAAGATCGGTATAACTATCCTATTCCAAACTTTATCCTTATTCACAAGTAGGATTTAATGTTATAATATTTTAAATAACCGCTTGGATTTGGGAAAATCCTTAATAGCATTGCCTCATTATTTCAGTCGTGAGGCTAACAAATAGAAGGAATTTCTTAAAATTACTCCTCATTTCCTCATCATTGTCGGTCTTGGGTAGGTTATCAATTAGTGAAATGCAACATGCTCAAAATGGTTTAACACCATTTGGTTCTTGGTATGTGGCTCAATATAGTCAAATTGTACCCGATATACTACTGAGTAACTACGTTTTAACAGTAGATGGTGAAGTCGAGAACCCAGTGCAATTAACTTATCAAGATCTACTTAACATGCCTTCAATTGAGGTTAAGGATACGCTTCAATGCGTTTCAGACCCCTACTTTCTCAGAGCAAATATCGTCTGGAAAGGAGTACCATTAAGTTATATAATCGACATGGTTAAACCTCACTCTAATGTGATAAAAATAGTTGGATATAGTGCTGATGGCTACACTGCAGATTTGCCTATAGTGAAGGCAAAGGAACCAAATGTACTAGTAGCTTACATGGCTGATGGTAAACCATTGCCACAAGTGCATGGATATCCAGTTAGGCTTGCAGTACCGGGATGGTGGGGATATACTTATATTAAATGGTTAGTTAGGCTTCACTTCACATCTAAAAACGTTTTAGGCTACTGGGAATCTCTGGGGTACCCGATTATGCGAAAAAGTAACATTGGAATGATTATCTCGGCAATAATTCCGACATTTACGTTAATCTATCAACCAGTTTGGATATTAGGACTAATGACAACTTCTATATCTTCTACTAAGGCCTTTGATCCAACCTTTAAGGATTCAATTTATAGCTCTAATTTCAGAAAAGATACTTCAATAATCCTACTAGTCTTATCAATCTTAGAGGGTATTTCGGGATTCGGTGCAGGGCCTCAAACTTCGAATATAATTAGTACATTAACCTTTAACTTGTTAAATAGAGGAAACTCTTTAGAATTGCACCTAGTTCTAATAATTCCATTAGCGCTATTCTTCATCTTACATACTGTTTCTGGATTTGGGTCATTATTGCTTTCAAGAGGTATCAAAAATCCTATATTATTCAAATACATTATCCCTATAACTTGGATAATAATGTATCTCGCAGTAGTTTATTTAGATCTATACTACTTCTTATGAACTAAATGGTCATTTTAAATAAGAAAATATCCAAAATTAGTAATAAAGATTTATATATATGCATAAAGTAATGTAGATTATGTACTCTAAAAAGAGGAAATACTATACAATACGAAGGATATCAATCTGTAATTCGAGTTATGGAATATTCAAATGTGATGATAAGGAGAGATATACCCTAATAGCGTATACTTATGTAAGTAATCTAGCGAGCTCCTTATTTTTAACTTTTGAAAATTTTAGTAACAAACTTTTTAAGAGCTCCACGAGAGATGATTTTTCGTGCCAGTAAAACTATCTATAGATAATAAAGAGAATATAGCTAATGAAGGAGAGACAATTTTATCAGTGCTAAAGAGGAATGGTATTTACATTCCCACACATATGTTACAACCAAGGACTAGTTCCTATAGAAAGCTGTGATTCTTGTTTAGTTGAGGTTAACGGGAAGCTAGCTAGAGCTTGTTCAACAATAGTCGAAGATGGAATGAGAATTTCAGTCAACTCTAAAAGAGCTATGGAAGCAAGAAAAACCGCAATCTCCAGAATACTAAGGTATCATAAGCTTTACTGTAGTATTTGTGAAAACAATAATGGTGATTGTGTTCTTCACGAAGCAGTAATAAAATTGAATATTAACTCTCAAAAGTATATAGAAAAGCCTTATCAAGTTGACGATAGTGGCCCCTTCTATGTATATGATCCATCTCAATGTTACTATGCGGAAGATGTGTTGAGGCTTGTCAAGACTTTGCGGTAAACGAGGTAATATGGATTAATTGGGATCTCAATCCCCTAGGGTTTTTGGGATAATGGCAATCCAATAGGTAACTCCTCTTGTGTAAATTGTGGTACATGCGTTACAGTTTGTCCAGTTAATGCGTTGATGGAGAAGTCAATGTTGGGAGAGGCTGGATATCTCACCTGGATTAATAAGGATTTAAAGAAAAAGGCAATAGAAGCCATAGGGAAGGCTGAGGACAACTTCAGTTTATTAATGACTTTCAGCGAGATTGAGGCTAGGGCTAGAGACTCACAAATAAAGAAGACTAAAACTGTGTGTATATATTGTGGTGTTGGATGTTCGTTTGAGATTTGGACTAAGGGTAGAAAGATAGTAAAAGTTGAGCCGAAACCGGAATCACCAGCTAATGGTATTCTAACTTGCGTGAAAGGTAAGTTTGGATGGGACTTCGTAAATAGTCCAGAGAGGATCACTAAACCATTAATAAGAAAGGGGACAAGTTCAGGGAAGCTAGTTGGGATGAGGCTATTTCATACATAGCTAAGAGGTTAAAGGAAATTAAGGAAAGATATGGTCCAGATTCCATTGGTTTCATAGCCTCAGATAAGATGAGCAATGAAGAGGCTTATCTATTGCAGAAATTGGCAAGGGCTATAATAGGCCCAATAATGTAGATAACTCAGCAAGATACTGTCAAGCTCCGGCAACAGTTGGTGGAGAACAGTGGGAATAGGTGCTGATTCTGGTACAATTAAGGATATTGAAAAGCAGACCTAATTATAATTGTTGGACACAATACCACTGAGAGCCATCCCGTGATAGGAAGTAAGGTAAAA